>JBMYNT010000032.1:0-21854 GCA_049598575.1 Candidatus Poseidoniaceae archaeon
ACGAGCCAGAAGAAGGTCGTAAGGGGCCTCTTGCTTCCGGCGCATCCATTCGCATTGCTATCGCTCTCTGTGCGATTGGAACCGTTGCGTTCGGATTGGTTGGTGGCGAGCTCATCGACCTCTGTCGAGATGCTGCAGAATCACTCCGCTGAAGAGGGGCGACTTCAAGAGGGGTCGACCTCTCGAAGCACATGGTGAGACCCTATGGGACGACGTCATGAGGAAAAAGTGGACGAGGAAGAACTCGCACGCTTGGAAAATCCTGAGGGTTCACCAGGCAAAATCCGTGTCAAACTTCCAAACGATGGGAAGAGCAAAGGTGAACTCGGATACAAGGGCGAAATGTTCGCTCTTGCAGAAGAGATTCTTGGCGGACGTCGAGTGACCGTTCTCTGCGCTGATGGAGAAACACGAATGGCTCGAATCCCTGGAAAGATGCGACGTCGACAATGGGTTCGTGAAGGCGATTTGATCATCGTTTGGCCATGGGATTTCCAAGATTCGAAAGCGGATGTCAAGCACCGCTACACTAAGACACAAGCCATGTATCTCTCTAGGAAGCAAGTTCTTCCAGAAGTCGTTGATATGTTTGGAATGAATTCACGCATTGATGATGACGATATTGGCGATGACTTGTTTGGCTCATCCGATGCTCCAGAAGAAGCAGAGGCTGCAGACGATGACGACGTTGACGACATGTTCGGTTCAGATGATGACGATGATGATGTTGACGATATGTTTGGTTCCGATGATGAACCAGAGGTCGTCGAAGAGCAACCCGTTGTTGAAGAAATGCCAGAGCCTGAACCTCTCGACGATGACGACGATGATGACGACGATATCGATGCTTTGTTTGCTTGATGTGGCAAAGGATTGAAGTTGAACGAACCCCAACATGCGATTGAGGAGTGTTCGTATGGCACGTTCTGGTGATGATTGGGATGAGTTAACGGAACGCACCCGTCAACGCAAACAAACTCGTCGTAAACGAAACCGACGTCAGCGTTCTGAAGAAGAACAAGCAGATCATGATTACAATGAGGAACACGCCTCAAAGTTCGTTTCCGAGTTGGCCAAGAAGGATAGCCAATACAACTGGATGAAGGACGACAAGAACAAGCGTATGTTCCAGAAAATCGAGAAACGCATACAAGGGGCGATGGGCAGTGGAACCTACGATTGGGTCGATCGTCGAGTGTTTGACCAAGTCTTTGATCGCCTCACACTGATGTCCTTGTACAAACTGATGAATGCAGGGGTCTTGGATACACTTGACTTTCCAGTTGCTCGTGGAAAGGAGGCACACGTGTTCCATGGAACCGATCAACTAGGGAAGAGTGTGGCCGTCAAAATTTTTCACACATCCAATGCAGTGTTCAAGAATCTGATGCAGTACATCGAAGGCGACCCACGGTTCGGTGGACTTCGACGACGACATCGTGACCTTGTCGACATTTGGGTGCGTAAAGAACACCGCAATTTGATGCGACTCTACCGTTGGGGTCTTCCTGTACCACAACCGATTGCTATTCAGAAGAACGTCCTCGTTATGGATTATTTAGGAACCGAATCTCAACCATCCCCCAAGTTAAGAGATGTCAAAATCGAACATCCAGAAGCTGTTTACGATGAAATGCTTGAGTTCCTTGCAGTATCATGGCAAAAAGCAGAGCTTGTGCACGGTGATTTCTCACCGTTCAACATTCTTTGGCATGGTAACGCTCCAATCGTCATCGATGTTGGTCAAGGTGTTGTACAACATCACCCGAAGGCGAAGGAATTCTTGGTCCGAGATGTGACTCGTCTCGTAGAATGGGCCAACAAGAACGGACTTGATGTTGAATTGGCAGATGCAATGTACGATGTTCTCGAAATGGACCTCACACACGTAGTAGAGCGAGAAGAAGAGTGATTCACTCTTCTTCCCACGTGATGGATTCGTCATCCGCCATTTCCATCATCGCATCAACGGCTTCATCATCCTCAGGATCGATTTGGCTGGCACGTAGACGTCGCCCACGACGTTCGGAGATATCAGCCAGTCCAGGAACAAGTCCATCGAAGCCGTCTGCTCGTCCCTCGTCTTGACGAGTCTCGATGTACTCGAGCGAACGGTTGTCCATCTTCATGCGCTTACGGCTTCGCTCAAGGAACGATAGAACACTTCCATGCTCAGAACCACCTGCAATCATTTCAACAGCCTGACGGGCAAGCGAAAGACCGTCAGCATCGCCAACAAGAACGACGGTCGATTTGTAAATCGTGATTTCAACATCGGTGAGATTTTCGATCAAGCGTCGAATCTTCCCTTGACTTCCAATGATTCGTGCACGGATGCGTCGTTGTTGCTGGGAACGCTTTCCAACAAAATCTTTCAAATCGACCATTTCGAAGAAGTTGTCATCTTCAAGCAAACGAATCGCTGCTTTTGGAGCCATACCTCGTCCTATCGCTTTGATAACATCTGGGAATTTCATCGCCTTGATCGGGTCATAGGTGCCAGGTTCTCCCCAGACGACTTCAACATCGCCTGATTCAGAATCGATGTGAAACTCTTGGGCTCCTGACGCTTCACGAAGTGCCTTCGCAGTCGTCCCTTTCGAACCGATGAGGACAGCGATTCTGTCCTTCGGAATACGTGGCAATCCTTGTCGCATGTATCAACGCCTACTGCCACTCTTTTTCAATCTCGTTGTTGAAGCATTGCAACAACAAAGCCGACACAGATGAGAGCTGTGAGGGTTGGAGCGAAGGACGGAACCAAGCCAGGGCTTGAGATATCAGCGCCGGTGACGACCATGTAGTGGTCGTTGTTGATCTCACTGTTCTCATCAATGACATTGGTCGGATCAATGCGAAGGCGCAAGTCGTACTGACCACTGTTTGGTACCGTGTAGGTCCATTCTATGGTCTCAACACCATCACCAAGCGAACCTGCAGGGAGCGTGACCACATTCATGACTGTCCAGTCCGTAGCCGCACTCCGGTCAGCAGGAGCAGCTTCGAGACTGATAACAACCGCTCCAGCGTAGATTTGATTTGAACGCAATTCACCAGTGATGGTGATGTTTCCAAAGGTCTCACCCGGACGTACAACCAATCGATCAACGTCTGTCGCAGTTGCATTCCATGACAAATCGAGTCCAGGCATGACCTGGAAGGCTTGAGGTTCCGTCGTCTCAGTGTTTCCAGCTTGATCGGAAACCGTTGCTCGAAGCATGAGGTATTGACGCGATTTCGTTGCCCAGTTGGCCAATGCCAATCCACGGTCCAATCCCGAACCGGGAAGTTCGAGCCATTGCCCTGATAGATCGGGAGTTTGGCCAACTCCGTTTGAGTCAAATCCGTATTGCAATGAAACAGTGCTCTCATCAACGCCTGAAAGGAGATCATAAGTTGAGAAGGATATGTTTGCTATACCAATCAAATCGGTTGTCAGTGGATCGACGGTCCAACCAACAAGTTCAGGCATTGATGTATCGATACGAATGGTATCTGAGACAGTGTTGCCCGTGTTTCCAACGCGGTCTGTGGCTCGCCACGACAGGCTATGATTGCCTTCGCTCAATTCGATGGTATGTGTGTTTGAAGTGAGGGAAGTCCACGTTCCACCATCAATTTGCAATTCAACGAAGTCAACCCCGCTTCCCGAACCATCGTTGGCAGCATCAAGAATGCCACTGATGCTGATCGATGTTGTGGATTGCCAAGCGTTTCCGTTACCAACGGAAACGCTGCTCATGGTTGGCCCAGTTCGATCAATTCCGATGAAGATGGTCTCAGAGTTGCTGAGTCCAGAATCATCGAACACCGTAAGACGAGGATTCCATGTGCCTTCAGAAAACGAACCACTGCTCCAATCCCAACCATACGCAAGCGATGTTGGGCCGTCGGTTGAAGGTGAACCAGGACCGGGAACGTTCTGGAGTGTAGCTCGGTCAAAATCGTCATCGGAAATACCGTATCGGAACTCGAGTGTTCCCGTCTCACTCACATTGAACCAAGCTCGGTCGGTACTTGTTGCTCCACTTCCAACATCTGGAGAGAGAACGGTGAAGGCGGTGATTTCAGGAATGTGATTGTCGATGGTGAACTCATCGGTCGTGCTAACCGTCACATCACTCACATCAGTATCCCATCCAGTCGCACGAAGCGTGTAGGTTCCGTTGGTGTAGGATGTTGAATCGAAGTTGAACAGCCACGGAGAGCCTGTAAGGTTTGTAACCGTTGCATAGGCGCTTCCAACTTCAGCGATTTCGACAAGGATTGAATCGATGGTTCCAGAGCCAGACAATGCAAACGTGACGGTTTTCAAGCCAGTCACGGATTCGTCTTCAGCAGGGCCGTTTGAGAAAACGATGCTAACGCCCGAAGTGTTGGATGCCTCTACGCGTTCTCCGAGGTGTGTTGCAACCGGTGGTGAAACCGAGAACATAGAAAGAAGCAGAAAGGAGACGAGACCGATGGCAACAACTCTCCCTCCCATGCTTTGCCTAGACATGCGACCACCCTTCAATTCTCCCCTTCTGCCATGAGAATATGTAGGGTCTTGTTGGGGTATTGACCAGATGGGTTCAAGTGCTTTGCATGTCGTCGAATTATCATGGCGAGAGGCGCATATGCAATCTGTTGTGTTCTCCTGATGCTGACATCTCTAGCAGTTGTCCCAGCAAGTTCGTACGATAGCAACGGAGTGGAGGCTTCGGAACAAACGCTGAGCATTCTTCCTGCAAGTCCTACTGAGGGCGGTTCAATCACGGGTTCGTTGACGCTACAAAACAACAATGCCCAGCTTGCAGCGAATGTCGAATACTCGTTCTATGCGAATGCAATTTCGCCGAGCACGCGTCTCTTGATGTCAACAGTGAACATTCAAGCAAATGATTTCGCAACCGTATCGGCAACCTGGGATGGTTTGACCGTAGGCGAAAACAAACTCTGGGTAACTTACTCCTACAACAACGGCCCAGAGCATTCATTCTACCATTCCTTCACAGTCGAAGGCCTACCAAGTTTGTACATTATCGAGACGTCGATGAATCCGTCCACTGGCATTCATGCAGGTGACACGGTTGAGTTGAATACGAAGATAGGAAACATTGGCAGCGTGGATGCACCAGCATCGCATCTTGGAATAAATTATCCTGGTTCAATGATGGATGTCGAACTGGCAACCGAAGCGATTACTGCAGGATCTGAAGTGTGGGTGAACACCACATTTGTTGCCCCTCCAACAGGTTCCTATGACATTATTCTCACACCGGATGCACAAGACGAGATCTCGGAATCCTCTGAGCAAGGAAAGGAAGCAACGGTTGCATTGAACGTCGATGCACGCATGGACCTATCGCATTCAGGTGACGTTGCCATCACGGCGACACAAGGTTCGCTCATAGGTCCATGGACCGTATCCGGCGTCCTTGCTCGAGAAGCAGGTGAAGGTGAGACAACCGTTCCTATGGTCTTGGAAATTCGCGAGGGTGCCTCTGTTCTTCGTTCTCTGCAATCCTTCGATGTGGTGATTGCTGGAACAGGATACAGCCAACAGCCGTGGACGACCTCTATCCAAAGTTCTGATATTGCAGGTTTGCCAACAGGTCAATACACGCTTGCAGTCAACATAGACCCATATGGAATGGGCTCTTTCACGCAAGAAAGTACTGAGAACGACGTCCTGCTGACGACCTTCACACTACCTGAACTGCCCGACGTTTTCGTCGATCCGCTAGCGCTTGCGAACCGTTCATCCGTCGCTGCAGGTGAGTTCGTTGATTGGTCTATGTCAGCAACCAATACAGGCGATGTGACCGTTTCCGGGACATTTTACTACACTTGGGAAGGCCAGACGTTTGAATCACCACTGGTCGTGCTCACATCTGGACAAACCTACACCTACACAACATCGCATGGAACCGCTTTGGGACAGCATACGGCAGAAATCAGTGTTCAATGGCGAGCTGCATCAGGCTCCTACGATCGAGTTCCTACGAACAGTCTTGCAACTGGTTCGGTGATGGTTGAAGCCAGCCTGCAACTCGATTGGGACCCTGATTCCATGGTTTTGACCGATGATGCTGGCGAGGCTGCAAGTTTCCCACTAGAATCGGGTGAGAAGTATACTATGACATTGGATGTCAAATCAACCCGCGGAACGGGTGATGTTTCGTTCACCTGTAAGAACAGTCAGAATACGTGGGATACAATCGATGTTTCGATTGCAAACCCTGGTGATCGGGCAGAGGTCTCGTGTACGTTCACAGCATCTGGGAAGATGTCCATCGTTCAGTTGATTCCATCCGATCCGATGGTTGCTGATACGTACGAGCGCTCGTTCTCAACGGTCTTCGTCGACGGAACCGGCGCAAACGGTGGCAACAGCGATGGAACAGGAACAGCCGTTCTGATGTTCATTGGAGCACTCGCCTTGATCGGTGTATTGATTGCTGCAATTCTCCTCACTCGTGAGCGTGAGGAAGAGGTTGAACGTGACATTTTCAATTACTGTCCTGCTTGTGATGGTGAGCTAGAGGGCGACGAGAACCGCTGCCCGCATTGTTCGTTCAATCTGCGTAAGGCACGATCCCAATTCCATGACTGCCATGAGTGCGGTGAATCCATCCCCGACTTGATGGAGAATTGTGCATATTGTGGTGCTGAACAGGATGTTTCTCAGTTCTTTGAACGCCGTGAACGTCGTGTTCGAGATGTTCCAGAAGAGAAAGAATTGGTCTCTCTTCCTGAAGAGGACGAGAATGAAATCGTCAGTGGTTCGGAAGACTTCGCTGACGCAGTCAAAGAATTTGGTTACGATGAATCCAATCTTGAAGATGAATGGGACGAGAACGTTGTTGCTGCTGAACAAGAAGTCACAGCTGCATACGATTTGCGTAACGCAGATGAGATTGCTATGGAAGACATGACCGAAGAGGAAATCGAGGCCATGCAGAACCAAGTTGTGACCACACTCAAGACCGTTGAGGAATCGTTTGAGGGTCATGATTTGGATGCATTCTTGCCGTCAAAGGATGAGATGAAATCGCTCAAGGATGATGGCAAAGACAAGGATGGTGCTGCTTGGACCACGCTCTCTGCGAGCGACGCCGAGATTCGTGGAGATCTGTACGAGCTTACGGGTGAGGAAGGCATCATGCCCGGTGACAAGGTTGTTGTTGGTATGGGTCTAACAGACAGTTCTCTTGCCGGAAACGAAATCACGGAAGCAAGCGCTGACTTTGCCTTCGAAGACGATTCTGAAAAGCCGCTAACAGTGGATGATGGTGAAACAACTCCAACCTCCAAACCTCGTCGACGCCCACGCCGTAAGCGTGAGCCTGACGTTGAAACAGCCGATTGTGGTGCATGTGGTGCAGTCATTCCTGCAGATGCGAAGGAATGCCCTACGTGCGGAGCAAAATTCGAGTGATGGATGCCTGTCAGCACTCATAGGGTTCGTCATCGCTTGCGCTCGGAGTTGTCGTTGCGTCATTCAGGCGTCTTCGTTGAGATTGAACAGTGGTTTGAACGCTTCCCCATGACGGGGTGATTTTCATATTGTTGAGTCGGTTGGGCAACATCATGCAGCAGAGGTTGTTTCCGGTCTTTGTGGCCCTTTCCATGCTGCTGCTTTCTGCCTCAGGTTGCATTGGCCTTCTCCAGGGAAGGGAATACATGGAGCATCTTCGAGGCGATGTAAAGCAATCCACATCCATCAAAACGACCGTCGTTGAGCATTATTTTACCAACGCTGAAATCAATGTCGAATGGAACGAGAAGTTCACCGTTGATTCCGAAGTTACAAAGATTGGTGTGTATTTCAAGACTGAAATGGCTGGTGAAATCATCCGTGAACTGTTCCCTGATTTCTTCGATCTACGAGAAGTGAACGTCGAGATCAAAGATCCAACTGGGGCTCTCAAGTACAATGCCACACACGATACAACGAAAACAGCGCCATACGTCCTCATCGAACCAGAGGCCGATGGTGAGTTCATTTCAGGTGAATGGAACATCAACATTGTCGGAACTGGTGGTGGAATCATTTCAGAACAAGACAATTTCCTTCTAAGTGTGGATGTAACACGAACCTGCACCATCTATCCACAAGATGATGTATGTGTCGTCGATTAGACAAGTGATTCGCTGCACGCGTAACGCCGACTACAGTTTCGACACTTACCTTCACGCTCGTGGTTGCGTTTTGCACCACCTTCCACCATCAATCGTTGAACTTCGATGATGCTGTCTTGAAGATGCTGTTTTGCATGTTGATCCCAGTACACTTGATGGATGTCTTCATCTCCATAACGAAGAATGCCATATGGTGGTGCTTTCCCTGTACTCGTCTCGACCAATGAGATGTATGCGAGAAGTTGCAATCGATGGGATTTATGTGGTTTCTTTGGTACTCTTCCAGTCTTTTGTTCAACTGGAATGAACTCTCCATCGATGATAACGATTTGGTCCGGTCGTCCACGGAGTCCAGAAAGCTCGTCCATCAGAAGGTCACTGCTTTTTTCATCGTCGGAGTATGCCAATTCTGTACCTTCCTCAAGACCTGCTTTATCTCGACGATCAATCATTTCGTTTTCTGCCTTGAGTGAACGCTGTAGTTGCCATGTTGCCAAAAGCGTCCATAGAAAGGCGATTATGAGGAGCACAAACCCTGCTTGATTCCGATCCTCAGCAGCAACCAAAGCAATGGCGTGAATACCGATGACAATCGTTGCTAAGAGCAAACCAGCCTCTGTTTTTCCGGCAGAAAACCATCCTCCAAGGAATCCGATGGGACTCCATGTCGGATCCAATCCAGTTGACTCGAATCGGTCTTTCATATCTCGAATTTCCTTGATACTACGTTCAATCTTGAACCAATTTCGCCATGGAAGTGCAATCGATAAAACTGCAGCAATCAGGCATGAAACAGACCACATCGAAAGCACTCGAGCGAATTCAATCGGTGAGTTCATCATGTCATCGATGTAAACAAAAGCGAACGCATCGATAGCAAAGGCGATGATAATTCCAAACCACCACGACCAAATCATCAGGGATCGACGCATCCGAATCAATGCTTCCTGATAGTCGCTCATTTCATTGTGGATTTCTTTGTGCTTGACGACACCTTCTTCAACGGCCTCTCCGATACCAGATGCTCCTTCTTTTGCCAACTGCCAAGACAGAGGGCAATACATGAAGCGCTCCAAATCACTTGCACTGACAGGTAACGCTTTCTCTGAATCATCGAGATAGTAGCCCTCTGGGCCTATTTTTGCATCGGCAAAAGTGACCCCCATGAGTTCATCTTTCACCCACATAGATTTGACTTCTTCCCCTTCTTTCATCAAAAACGTAGTTTGGAGATGATGCGAAGCGGTTAAGAAGAGGGTTCAGGTCGGTTGCTTGCTGAGGCACTACTATGTCTGAAGAAACAGGACTCCTGATTCCACTTGAACTCTACGAAGAATCCGGTGTGAACATTGGAACAAAGCAAAAGAGTGCTGATATGAGTCGTTTCATTGACTCCGTCAATTCTGATGGGCTTTACCTTCTCAACCTCAACCAAACCGACAATCGAATTCGAATCATTGCTTCGTTCTTGAACCAATATGATCCTTCGCAAATCATGGTTGTTTCTGCTCGACAATATGGACAGCGACCTGCTCGAATGTTTGCTGAAGCCATCGGAGCAAATTCCGCAGTTGGCCGTTTCATTCCAGGCAGTCTCACCAACCCAGCACTCCGTTCCTACAAGGAGCCGGACATCCTCTTCGTTACCGACCCTGCATCGGATCAACAATCGCTTCGTGAAGCTGTGAACACTGGTCTTCCAATCGTTGGACTCGTTGATGCAAACAACAAGTTGCGAAACGTCGATGTTGCCCTTCCTGCCAACAACAAGAGCCGACACTCGCTCGCTCTTGTCTACTGGCTCCTTTCCCGAGAAGTCCTCAAGTTGCGTGGACAAACCACCGACGAGGCTTGGGCTGAGGCAAACGATCTTGAAGATTGGAAGTCAACCTTCTGAGATTGGTTTCAAGAAATCTGAAATCGCCTGTGCGGATTCGTTCACATCGGACAATTCATGCATGAGGCTTCGAACCGATTTCGCTCCAGGCAATCCCTTTGAGAAAGCAATCGCATGACGTTGCATCGTTTGTTTTGCAAGACCTGTTGTCTCTCTGCAGAGTGTCACATATCGGTCCCAACACCACCGACGTGAAGCGAATGCCCTCGATGTCTCCGACATCTCACCCCACTCGTCTTGATGTTCCTGAACCCAAGGTAATTCTGCTTCATCCATCCAGCCAAGTCCGACCTTGATCTGGGCGAAGACATCAGGACGGCCAATGGCTGCACGACCAATCATCAATCCTGAGGCATTGGTCAATTCCAAGCAACGCTGTGCGCTCTCTGCATCAGTAATGTCACCATTTGCAACAACTGGGACATCGACAGCATTGACAGCCGTCTGAATGGTCTCCCAGTCTGCGATACCAGAGTATCGTTGTCGCAATGTTCGTCCATGGATACACAGGCGTTGCGCTCCGACCTTTTCGAGGGATTGGCAGATGTTGACGGCATTGTTTGGACCTTGGCCAGTACCCAAACGCATCTTTGCTGTGACTGGAACGTTGACAGCATCAACGATGTTCTCAACCATTGTAACCAGTTTCTGAGGCTCCCCCATCAAGGCTGCTCCTGCACAAATGTTGGTCACTTTCGGAGCAGGGCAGCCGAAGTTCAAGTCGATCACATCAGCAGACTCTTCAAGCATCGTCGCAGCTGTAACCATGTCATCCATTTCACCTCCAAAGATTTGGGGAATGAACGGCTGTTCTCTTGGGTCGGATTCCATTTTTCTCCATGATGCTGTTGCTTCCCGACTGAGTGCCGTACTGTTCGTAAATTCTGTAATCGTAATGTCCGCACCACATTCTTTTGCAAGCAGGCGGTAGGGAAGGTCAGAAACTCCCGCCATGGGAGCAAGATAGAGCGGTCGTTGCTCACCCGACCATGGCTCATAGGTGTCGAAGCCAGGTGTCTTCATCATGCATCGCCCGTCGTCATGACCTCTTCAATCATCGTGCCAACCCGACGTATTCGTCGCAACAAGCGGTCGAGTCGTGCAGTCATGTTCACTTTCGAATCTTCGAGAGTTGAACCAACCAAGCGATACCCGAGAGGCAAACGTCCTCCAAGCAAATTGAGAAGCAACATTTGATCGGATGCGTCGATGCTTTGCACGGCTTCTTGCACAAGTTCAATCGTCAGGGCACCTTTGCTCAACGGTTGAAGCAATGAAGCATGATTCTTCTCAGGAATCAATCGCATGAATCCTCCTTTCTTGAGCAACCAATCCTCGCCACGACGTTGATGTTGGGTCATCATCGCTGACCAGAGGGCTGTTGCAAGACGATCTGTACGCGGGATACGTTCGACCAATCCACAAGCTCGGAATCGTTCCAAAATACGACCGAGGCGAGCCTTCTGGCCTCCAAATTGCTCATGAGCATCATCGAGTGAGATGGGCGTACCCGTGCGGAGGAGGAGTTGGAACAACTGTTCAGAGACCGATTCGGCGAGAATTTCGTTTCCTGGACGATCTCCGAGTAGGCCAAAATCAGCCATCCATTGTGTAAGATTCGTAGCCCCTTCTTGGGAAGAGCGATAGTCGATGATGCTCATGTTGAGTGGGAGTGGGGACTCTTCGGAAAGTTCGTTGTCCAATGGAATGCCTTCACGGCTCCAGTTAGCCTGAAGAAGGTCCATTTTTTGTTCGAGAATCAATCTGTATTGAGCGAAACATAACTCCAACGCTTGCGACAATCCCCCTCCTCTGAGAATGTATGTTCTCCAGCCTTTGCCCTCGTTGGTATACGAGAGCAATCCGGATTGGCTGAGTCGAGCCAAATGATGATTCAATGCTGCAGGCGTCATGGCCAGTTCATCAGAAAGCGATTGAGCATCCCAAGAGGTGGTTGGATGGGCGAAGAAATGATCACGTAGCATACGATGAATCGGTGATGCTGAGCCATAGTCAGCAGTTGCATCACCTTTTCTTCGAACAAAGCAAAACGACTCAACAAACCATCCAACCAATCGATCGATTGAACGATCGGACGTTGGCATCGGAAGTTCTTCCAACTTGACATTGAGCATGACGAATGACGCATGGCGATGGTCTTTGAAGGCTGTGCAACAATTGCTTTTCAGAAAGCGAAAATTAAGCCTGTGCGCGACGCCCGTCGTCCCATTGATAGGTCAAACGATCGGAGCGACGGAACGTGTCGATTTCGATGTGCGATGCGAGATTGAGCACATCCAATCGCAAAACGCCTCGACGGCGCAAGACCTTGACAGCGGAGTGAACGCTTGCTCGGGATCGACCAATACGTCGTGCAAGTTCGGCTTGTGAACGAGGAACACCTTCTTCGAGGATGTCATCAATCACTTGACGTTGAACCGCTGACAGCCCAATCGGCAGACTTGATGCCATCTTCTGATGATCCGTTGAAACCGACTGTAGCAGTTCGACTTGAGATGGGCCACCTGCGAAGTAACAGGTCCGTCCATTGACTGGCATGACGGTAATGCTGCCTTGATTCTGCATCACGTCTAAATGGTGGCGAAGTGTGCCATTGGCTGCACTGAGTTCATGCTGTAATTCGCGATAACAGAGACCAGGGTGGCGTTCGAGTGTTCGGAGAACACGTGTTCGGAATGGATGTTCACTGGACTGACGTTTGGTCGAAATACCACCAAAAGCGAGCGCTGAAGCGGTCGATGTCATGGCTGCTATACCGTGAGCAATCCCTGCGATACCTCCTGCTGCACCAGCAATGCCTGCAGCGAGCCAAGGACGCTGACGGACCCACTGAGCAAGAAGAGCCATAGGTTGAGGATGACCTCTTTGTATCTTAATTCATCGTATTGATGCATCTATGCACTGATGATTGAACCTTGATGGATCTTCATGAAGGCGACGAGGGGAGAAAGAAGCCTTCCACACGTCAAACCGTGGCTTGAGAGTCTGTAGGTGACACGAACAGGTGGCCCATCGGTCACGATTCGCTCAACCAATCCTTCATCAGCAAGATAGCGAAGCTTGTCAGAGAGTGTTCGAGATGAGATCCCTTTGAGAAGATGCTTCATCTCATTGAATCGTCGATCGCCTGCAATGTAGAGCGTCGAGAGAATCTCGATGGTCCAACGGGAACCAAAGACATTCAGCGCTTCAACAGCAGCATCGACTTCCCAATTGAGGTCAAAGCGACCCTGTCCGGAATGGTCCTCGAGCAGAGATCGGACAGAGCCACCAATCTGAATCGTCTCGCTAATTTTGTCGCTAACAATCTTGAGTTCAGTGGTTGGCAAGACCATTGGTGGTTCAGGCATGATGGGCGGATTGTTTTCACATACTTGATTTCTTTTCAACACCACTTCGACAAAACGCAAGAGCGTATGATTCATGAACGGTTTGCCAGTCGTTGGAGACATGAAGGCTGTTGAGAACGTCGCAATCATCGGTGCAGGAAACATGGGTTCAGGTATTGCACAGAAAAGCGCACAAGAAGGATTCAATGTGCAAATGGTCGATAGAGAGGCTCAATATGTTGCACGCGGTCGTTCAATCATCGAGAATTTCCTGCAGGAAGCCATCGAACGTCGCATCTTCTCTCAGGACGAAGTGAAAGCCACACTTGGACGAATTACAGATGTTGTTGGAACCGAAAACACAGCTGCAGATACGGACCTTGTTATCGAGGCAGTCTTCGAAGATTTTGACATCAAAACGGCCGTTTTCACTGCACTGGATGAAACCTGTGATGAAGGAACGATTCTCGCTTCAAACACCTCTTCTTTGTCTGTGAACGCTCTTGCTGAGGCAACGGGTCGTCCAGATCGATTTGTTGGTTTGCATTTCTTCTATCATCCTGCCAAGAACCGTCTGATCGAGGTCATTCCTGCAGAGACAACGTCCAAGGATACGCTCGAGCGAACCGTTCAGTACTGCCGAACACTTGGCAAGGTCGTCATCGTTTGCAAGGACCGACCAGGTTTTGTCGTCAACCGGTTCTTCGTACCATGGCTCAATGAGGCATGTCTTCTCTTAGAGGAAGGTATTGCAACCGCAGCACAAATCGATGCAATCTCGTGCAAAGCATTCCGAATTGGACTCGGACCATTTGGCTTGATGAACCTCACAGGCCCTCCAATTGCACTACACTCGACCGATTATCTCGCTGAGCAACTCAATACACCACGATACAACGGTGCTCAGAATCTTCGAGATCTTGTTGCAGAGAATGCGATGTGGCCAATTGAAGACGATTCGGAGTACACGCAGGACCAATACACAACCGTCTCAGAACGCCTCCTTGGCGTTGTCTTTGGTGTTGCGGCACAAATTGTTGAGGAAGACATCTGTTCGATGGAAGACGTAGACAGAGGAGCCAAGGTTGGTCTTCGATGGGCTCGAGGTCCATTCGAAATGATGAATCGAATTGGGGTTGCAGAAGCCTACCGAATGGCACAATCGTACCAAGCAATTGCGGGTGAAGCTTGGACACTTCCTGCTTTCTTCAAGGATCAATCCGACACTTCAACAAACTGGGATTTCTCGTACGTTGATTCATCCATTGAGGACGGAATTGCAACCATCACCATCAACCGTCCAGAAGCCATGAATGCATTGAATGAAGTCGTCGTCGCTCAACTTACCGAGGCTGTGCAAGCCGCCAATGCAGACAGCAATGTTACAACCATCGTTTTGGATGGAGCTGGTAAGGCCTTCGTAGCTGGTGCTGATGTCAAGTTCTTCGTCGATAAGATTCGATCCGATGATATTCCAGACATTGAAACGTTCACGGAGAACGGGCACGTTCTTCTTGCAGCCCTCGAAGATTCATCAAAGACAACGATTGCTTTGACGACTGGGCTTGCCCTTGGAGGTGGACTTGAACTCGCTCTTGCTTGTGACTATCGTATTGGTACTCGAAGAACTCAATTCCGATTCCCAGAGACAAGCATTGGGATTTACCCTGCTCTTGGAGGAACTCAGCGACCTGCACGTATCGCAGGACGAGAACTCGGTCGATGGGCTGTCCTTGCTGGAAACTTCATGAATGCTGAAACTGCGAACGATCTTGGTCTTGTTACACATCTCGTTGACATCAACGATGTTCCCAATTGCATCAAAGACATCCATGCATCGGGTAAACCAGACAACAAGTATCCTGGAAAGCCAATGAATGAGAACAGTCCAGTTGTCAAGTTTGCCAAGAAATTCTTCTCGGATGGGAATATGGCTGCTCTGCTCGCAGGAAGTTGCCCAGATGGCTTTGATGCTGAAGATAAGACTGTTGCTCGCCAGCTCAAGTCGCTCAAATTCACGGCTCCAATTGGACTGGCTATGGCCAGTGAACGAATCGATGCAACAGCATCGATGTCACTTGATGAAGGTCTCCAACTCGAGCTGCAAGGTTTGGACCGGATCTTCTCAACTGAGGACGCTCTCGAAGGTCTCAGTGCTTTGATTGAAGGCCGAAGAGCGACCTACAAGAATGCCTAAACCCAACAGGATTGCATCTTCTGAATGGATTCTATGATCTTCTCGAGATCGATTGCTTCCTCTTGTTCTTGGGCGAGTAGAATACGATTCTCTACCGCTTGAACAAGGTCGTCTGATGGTTCCTCATCCATCATTTCAGTAAGCACTTCCTTCAGCGATTTGGATTGACCGCGAAGGATGGCAATGTGGGCCTTGAGTTCCTCTTCGTCATCTCGAGGTGAACGAACGTTTGAGGTCAAACCATCACCTCGATTGGTGTTTCTTGATGCTCAGCATACCATCGATCCCAAGGTGTGATGTCTTCCTCAGTCCAGTGTTGAAGCGGCCCCTCTAAACCGATTGAATGGCCGTTGTCGGGGCCAAGGTTCCGACTTTGCTTGATGCCTGGGGCTCCAAGAACAAGCGCAGAGGAAAGAATCCCTTGAGCAATCGCAAGGCTGTTTTTATCGGTGCCGCTCCAGTATGCGTGGAAACCTGGGTGGGTGTGAACCCAGATCCTAAACGGGGCCATCATTCCAACAGGTGGGCGTAGAGGAACCCGTCCAGGGGAGCCCCAATCGATCTGAATTTGACCGTTGGCATCGATGAGGACCGAGGTCTCAAGCCCTGCAATAAGCGAGAGATTGTACACCAAATCCCATCGTCCATGCTCTGCAGCGTTCCGTTGTACGACAAGGACATCATCGGATTCAACCGCTTGTGCTTCTGCCTGAATGCAAGCTCTCATCCACTGCTCATAGGTGATGCCTATGGATTGAAGATTCATTACTGGAATCATGCGTTCACCTCAGGGAATTTGAGTTCACCAAACATAATGCTCGACATCCGTTCACGGAGAGGTGGTTGATCTCTCAGCTGCCCCATGAGCCACGTTGCTGCAGCCGCTGCGGCATTGACGTAGCCAAATTGGATGTTTCCAGCAGCGATTGCTCCAGCAATTTGGCAACTCGCAGGTTCGTGGTCCGGCGTCATCATGGCGACAAGAGCAGGGTTTGAATCGTTGGTGAAATAGACATGACCATCGCCTGTTGACCGCAGGTCAATCCAAGGAACGTCGGTGGCATGAACCAATCTTCGAGGATGTGGTCGATCGACACCGATAATGATGTAATCAAATTCTTGCAGTTGTTCCTTAACCCGCAGGTTTTCTGTGTCAGAAACGCAATACACGTTCTTCAACGATTCATATTTTTGAACGAGAGCCGTTGTTTTGAAGGAACCTATATCTGATGATGAGAAGCGTTGATGGCCCAAATTTGAGGCTTCAACGGTATCTCCATCCATGATGGTGATCGAACATCTCTGCCCTACTTTTTCAAGTGCTGGGACGACCAAATCAAAGGTGAGTCCGCCGATTCCACCCGCACCTACAATCAATATTCGTGGCGTACGCTCTGCTGTCATGACAGAAGAACGATTCCACAGTATATCAACTAATTTTGAACGAGAGGGAGTTTCTTGACAGGAGGGGCGATTCCCAAATCTTCTGGGAAGTACAGTTCTGCTTCTGGAATGGGGATTGGAACAATCTCTCGACCAATCAGTGCAACACGACTCGGTCGGCTTTCTGAGAGCACTTCTCGATTGACTTGAGGTGCAAGTTCATTCGAGAAGGAGAGAATGTCATCATGGCTGGGCATGTTCTCCATTGAGAGGTTTTCTCGACTGTGTCCGACGTAGACGTATCCCTTTGCTTCAATGAAATCTGGGTCTGCACGATTGTCGAGTTCAGCAAACTCCTTAATGTGTGTTGATGACATGTTAACACCTTTCATCAGCGTGTGTCGACAAACAATCCTAGTATCAAGACTTGGAAGTAAATCGATGGTCTTCTCAAACTGATCCCAAGCACCACTGTTCCACTTCGGGCGGCACACATCATCGAAGACTTGCTTGTTCGGTGCATCGACAGAAACGTAAAGTTGAGTCGGGAGCGTATCGAGGTTTTCGAGGACCTTTGGAAGTGTTCCATTGGTCACAAGCATCGTGGTCATGCCGTGCTTGTGGCACAAGTCCATGTATTCGCTAAGACGGGTGTAGAGCGTTGGTTCTCCGTTCAACGAAATCGCAACGTGTTTTGGATCTTGAGCTTCAAGGAACTTCTCACGTGGAACCTTGTCGTTTCCACCAAAACCTGAGAGGAGGCGGCGTTGGGCACGTACGCTCTCATAGAGCAATTCGAGGGGATCTTGGTCTGTTAGTTCAAGCGTGTCCATATGGGGTTCTCGCCAGCAGTATGTACAGGCAAGATTGCATTGATCAACGACAGGCGACATTTGCATACAGGTATGGCTCTTGACCCCATAGAAGGTTCCTTTGTAGCACGCACGATCACGTAGAAGCGACTCCTTTGTCCAATGGCAAGTTTTGACACCACCGTGTTCTCCGACAATGTGATATCGTTGCTTCTGCAATTTCGCTTTGAGTGCGGGGTCCATACCCATGGTGATTCCTCCTGCAGCCGGATTCCACTGTCGGTGAACGGTTGGGAGCGGCTCGGATGATTTGGCCTCGGAATGTGTGTTCTTGAAGGGAACGGTTACTACGGTGTAAATTATAACACTTGATGTAAATACTACACCTTTGTGTTGGCAAGTTTACCACGCCTTTGAATAGGTAGAGCACCCGAATTAGAGTGAGGATAACAATGGATAACGAACTCCAGACGTACACCGACCGAATAATGGATCAGCAACAGTACCGTTCGGGAATTTTTTCCGACATTCTGTCGCCGATCGTGAACGCCATGGCCGCTTTTCGGTTTTCAGCCAATGAGCGTGCTGCATACAACACAAGGAGGGAACAATAAATGGATAGAGAATTAGAGATGTTTGTTGACCAAGCTCTTGAAGGACAAGTGTACCGGAACGGTATTTCCTTCACACCTGGCATCGTTCGACGCATCGCAAGCATGTTTCGCAGATCCTGATTCGAAGGCAACGCCTTTGAATTATGAGTCATACGTCTAAACATGGCTCGGTGGGCACCCCATCTCATTGGGTTGCTCACCCCAATATCTGCTGCTGTCACCTTGTTGATCGGCGGCTGGTGGATGCTTACGCCAATCATCTTGTTGCTAGGGCTGTATCCGTTTCTTGATTCGATTGCAGGTTCATCAACCGTTCACGATGTCGAAGAGGAAGGCCGAGGTCATAACGTCATCGTTCACCTCCATGGCATTCTTGTTCCAATCGTTGTGATTTGTCTCCTATACAGGATTTGGTCGGGACTTGGTTCGGTTTCGATTGTTATTCCTGCACTTTCCGCCGGTCTTGCAACGGGTGCAGCCGGCGTTGTCGCTGCACATGAACTCGGTCACAGAAGGCCACGTTCGTCCAGTTGGTGGTTAGGGCGCCTTGATTTGCTGTGCGTTCTCTATTTGCACTTCACAGTCGAACACAACCATACACATCACAAGCATTGGGCTCGCAAGGTCGATCCAACAAGTTCTCCATGGGGACGTAGTGTCTATGGCCATCTTGTGCGAACCGTTCCTCGACAACTCCGAAACGCATACAGAATCAGGAAAAAGGACACAACCATTTCGATCTTTGTCGAACTTGCACTGCTCGCATCTCTTGCCTTATGGGGTCTGCCCTATTTTGCAGCGTTCGTCGGTCAAGCCGTCGTTGCAATCTACTTGCTCGAATTTGTGAATTTCATTCAACATCACGGTCTCGAACGTGGTGAAGACGAACGTCCGAATGCAGGACATGCTTGGGAAAGTCGCACACGTTGGTCACGATACACGCTGATGAACCTCCCTCTCCATGCTGCGCATCATTTACGCTCAAGCACGCCGTACGAACGACTGCGACCGTACGATGAATCGCCCCAACTCCCTGGTGGTTACTACCAGATGTTCTGGATTGCGTTGATTCCACCGTTATTCAACCGGCTGATGCAAAAATCTGCCAATCATTCTGGTGGTGTTGGTGGAGCATAGCCTCCATCAACAGCTTCCTGAACTATGGCTAAGTCGGATTCGACCATCATCTGAATGAGTTGCTCGAAGGTTGTCTTGGTTTCCCAGCCAAGCTTCTCCTTTGCATACGCAGGATCTCCAATCAACAAATCAACTTCAGCAGGACGGAAGAATTTGGGATTGGTTCGTACTCGAACGACACCGTTTTGATCGGCCGCAATGGTATCAACACCTTCTCCAGACCAGGTCAAATCCAAGCCAATGTGTGAGAAGGCGAGACCGATCATATCACGAATGCTGTGCGTTCGACCCGTTGCAATGACATAATCATCAGGCGCATCTTGCTGAAGCATCTTCCACTGCATCTCAACATAATCTCCAGCGAATCCCCAGTCACGCTTGGCATCAACGTTGCCGATGTGAAGGCATTCATCGAAGCCATGCTTGATCCGAGCGGCCATCATCGTCACCTTTCGTGTTACGAATTCAAGACCACGTCGTGGGCTTTCGTGGTTGAAGAGAATTCCAGTGCATGCGAACATGTTGTAGGATTCACGGTAGTTTCGAGTAATCTCGAAAGCCATGACCTTTGCACATCCATACGGCGAACGTGGATGGAACGGCGTCTGCTCGGATTGTGGAACTTCTCGCACCTTACCGTACTGCTCGCTGGAGCCCGCTTGGTAGAATCGACAGTCTGGAGCGTGCTTTCGAACAGCTTCAAGACAGCGAAGTGCACCAAGACCTGTGATATCAGCCGTCATCATTGGCGAGCGCCATGATTCTGGTACGAACGACATCGCACCGAGGTTGTAGAACTCATCCGGCTTCACTTGGTGAACGGCATTGTCGATTGAGTTTTGGTCAGCAAGATCACCGTTCAAGAGATGGAAGTTTTCGTTGCCCATCAAGTGGTTGATGAGGTTACGGCCAAGGCTCGGTTGCGATACACGGCGGACCAATCCATAGACGGTATACCCCTTCTCAAGAAGCAATTCGGCAAGGTAGGAACCATCTTGTCCGGTAATCCCTGTGATGAGTGCAGTCTTCCCGCTCATAGCGATTCTTGATGCTTGCCTTTTTTCAAAGCGTCGCATCGAAATGTAGAGTCATCGGATACAAACCATTGTAAGGAAATAACCACGCGATTCTAACTGCATGCAGAAATGCTGGAGTTCTTGAGATGCTTGAAGTCACTGGTCTAACCAAAAGTTTTGGTTCATTGGATGTCCTAAAAGGCGTCAATATGCAAGTCGAAAAAGGCGAGATGGTTGCGCTCATGGGACCTTCTGGCTCGGGCAAATCAACGCTCTTGAACATCATTGGGGGATTGCTCGCAGGTGATGGTGGTAGCA
Organism: Candidatus Poseidoniaceae archaeon; assembly: GCA_049598575.1. Classification (GTDB taxonomy): domain Archaea; phylum Thermoplasmatota; class Poseidoniia; order Poseidoniales; family Poseidoniaceae; genus MGIIa-L2. The sequence goes on from JBMYNT010000032.1 coordinate 20,852, forward strand.
TCACCCTCGATGAGCGGACATATGGCCAAAAAGGACCCTCAAGCGTCGTCGACGTTCGTCGAAATAAGGTTGGCTGGATTTTCCAAGATTTTCACCTTCTCGACAATCTTTCTGCAGTAGACAATGTTGCCATCGCTCTCGAATTGTCTGGTGTTCCTTCGAACGAAGCCATCGCTGCAGCTGAAGATGCATTGCAGAAAGTTGGGCTCGGCGACAGGCTCAATTTCATCCCAGACCAACTCTCTGGTGGACAGCAACAACGCGTTGCGATTGCTCGAGCCATCGCTGGCAACCGCCCAGTTCTCCTGGCGGATGAGCCGACTGGAAATCTCGACATTGCAAGCGGCAAAGAGGTTCTCAAACTCTTCAAAGATCTCTGTCATGATGAAGAAAACCCCATTTCAATTCTCATGGTAACTCACGATCCTGACCTTGCTTCGAATGCTGATCGAATGCTTCTTCTTAACGATGGGAAAACGGAAGCATCCGACATTCGCTCTGCTTGGGGCCTTGATGAGGAAGGTGAGGAAGAATGAGCGATGAAATCTCCGATTTGCAAGACAGCGACTTCGGCCAGAATCGTTCTCGAGTTCGACGCTATCAACATGCCTTGGTAGAACTACCAAGTCGACTTCGACTCGCAGGTCAAAGTGCATGGCGTGGTAAGGAGCGCGGAATGGCCGTCATCGCTGGTGTATTCCTCGCATCGCTTGTTATCACGACCGTTCTTGCTTATGGTGTTGGTTTGTCTCAATTGTTCTTCGAAGAATCCCTTGATTCCGAGCCGTTTGATGCGAAGATCGAGTTTGCACGAACACCTGTCGAGAACGCATCAGGGTGGACCAACAATACCACGACGATGACCGAAGTCTGTGACGAATTGATGGATGAATTCTCGGAATTCAACGATTGTACTCTCGTTCTTGGACGTCAAGGAATCCACAGTGGTGGATTCTTCAACATCGAGTTTGTCGTCGCCCAACCACTCGAAATGCGAGCGATT
>JBMYNT010000033.1:0-21722 GCA_049598575.1 Candidatus Poseidoniaceae archaeon
TTATTTCTGAGGGTGGTAGATAACAGAAAAGTTACCTTGGGGATAATTGAGTTGTCACCAGCAAGAGCTCACATCGACCTGGTGGCTTGCTACTTCGATGTCGTCTCTTCCTATCCTGGGTCTGCAGCAGGACCCAAGGGTGGGGTTGTTCGCCCATTAAAAGGGATCGTGAGATGGGTTTAGACCGTCGTGAGACAGGTTTGTTGCTTGGTGGTAGAATCGCGTAAGGTGTCTGATGGAAGGGGCCCTTTAGTACGAGAGGAACGAGGGCTCGGGGCCACTAGTTTACCAGTTGTCTGGCAAGGCAATGCTGGGTAGCCACGCCCTGATGGATAAGAGCTGAAAGCATCTAAGCTCGAAGCCGCCCCAGAGACGAGACACCTCAGAACGCTCGTAAAAGACGAGTTTGATAGACTGCGGATGTACGCACGAAGCTTCGGCGACGTGTTCAGTCCAGCAGCACTAATTGTTCGAGCATCTTTTTCATTATGTATCCGCACCTCGAGTGCCCTTCGTCTAATAAGCATGCCAATTCACGATGCGACGCCATGTCGTGTCATTCCAATTCGAAAGAAGATGGGTGCACGGTCACAGCGAAGGTGTTTACCCGGTCCCATCCCGAACCCGGAAGTCAAGCCCTTCTGCGTCTGTCCCAATACTGTGGTACGAGAGTCCACGGGAACGGCAGTCACTGTGCCCCTCTTCTTTCCTCTTGGATTCCCCGATCTTTTTCTTCCTTACACCTAAGATTTCTAAACTACGTACGGATACAACGTAACAAGGGTGAAGGTCATGCCGATTGATACATTGGATATTCTTGGTTCCGACCAGATTGGAATCCATCTCTCATCCGTAGGCAAAGTCCTCTTTCATCCCCGAGAACTTCCTGAACTTGTTCTCGAACAATTGGAATCAACACTGCAACTTGAGATGGCTCCAATTTCAATTGGCGGATCAAACCTCATCGGAGCCTTGCTTGCAGGTAATTCAAATGGCATCGCTGTCGCAGATATTGCCACAGAGAAGGACATTGACCAACTCACCGCATATGGTGATGTTGTCGTCATGGAAGGAGGCGTGAACACTGCCGGAAATCTCCTTTTAGCAAACGAACAAGGCTGTGTCGCATCCCCGAGCATTCCACATGAGGGATTGGAGATTCTTGCAGACGTTCTCAGTGTTGATATCATTGCTACAACCATCGGTGGTCAGGATGTTGTAGGAAGTCTCGGAGTCGTCAACGACCAAGGTGTGTTGCTTCACCCAGATGTTGCCGGAGACGAAGTTCTTCTCATCGAAGAGGTTCTTGGCGTTCCTCCAATGGTTGGAACCGTCTCGTTTGGTTCTCCGTATGTTGGTGCAGGCATTTGTGCCTCAAACGATGGAGCTGTTGCAGGTAGTGAAACAACTGGACCAGAATTGAATCGGATTGAAGATGCGCTGGGTATCATCTGATAGCCGAACACCAATGTTCAAGAGCCTCTCTTAGTGAAATCAATACATGGGAGAAATGCTCTATCAAGGTAAGGTTAAGCAAGTATGGTCGACTGACGACCCAGATGTATTGGAATTTCGATTTACAAATCAAATTTCAGTTTTCGATCAGATTATTCCTTCATTGATTCCTCGTAAGGGCGAGTCATTGAATCGGACCACCGCTCACTGGTTTAAGTTGGTTGAAGAGGAGGGCGTTTGCGGAACACATCTTGTTGAGGTCAATGCTGCAGACCGATGTCTCGTCCGTAAGGTTGAGGTCATTAAGGAGCCTGGTGCAATTCCCCGTGATATGGAATGGGTTTTCGTTCCGCTAGAATTCATTTGCCGACACTACCTTTCAGGATCTGCGTGGAGGCGTTTCCAACGTGGTGAATTGACTCCTGAGCAACTCGGGGTTCCTGCTGATTGCGAATATGGCGCGAAACTCGAGAAGCCATTCGTGGAGGTTACGACAAAATTCGAAGCCTACGATCGGAACATCGACCGTGCAGAAGCACTTGAAATCTCAAACATTACTGATGAGGAGTACGATTCAATCGTTACTGCTGTTCTCAAGATTGATGAAATCATCGAACGTGAAGCTGCCAAGAACGGACTCATCCACGTTGATGGTAAGAAAGAATTCGCCCTTGGCCCGGGAAGAAAAGTCGTCCTTGTCGATACATTTGGTACCCTCGATGAAGATCGATGGTGGGATGCTGAAGCCTATGCAAATGGAGAGTGCATTGAATTGTCGAAGGAATTCGTACGAACCCATTACATCAACACTGGTCACCAAGCAGAATTGAAGGCCGCTCGAGATGCGGGAACGACTGATCCGCCAATTCCTGCCCTACCGCAATCGGTCATCGATGAAACGGCCGCTTTGTATGCCTCAATGTACGAGCGGTTGACTTCAGAAACATTCTGATTCTAAGCGTGCATCCGGTGTATGAGCCCGGCTCCATGTCGCTCAGCTGCTAAGAGAAGAGCATTAATGTGGCGCATTGCATCGCGAATGCCTCCATCAATTGGTTCATCTTTAGCGACGGTCCATCCTCCACCGAGTAGGCTTGAACGTAATGTCTTGACCTCTTCTGAGGTAAGAAAACCCATGATGTTCAATCCGGCTTTTCCATCCATGTAGCGATCATCGCCGACCTTATCTGAATTGCAACGGGTTAGAAGATAATCGAGGTGAGTTACAAGATCTTCATACAATTCATTTGAGTGTGATGCTACACTTCGCACATTTTCCCGGACGTAGAGAATAGTCGATCCTGTTGGATGTGGAAATCGACCAAAACGTTCTCTGTTTTTGTCCTCTCCGAGCATGATTGGAAGGTTGTCTTTATCCAACATTCTTGTCAATGTGAACAATATTGTTGGATCATCCCAATGAATCATCGACCTTGAATCGTATTCATCAATGCCTTGAGTTCGAAACCGCTCTTGTATCCGTGGATGCTCACACATGCTTTGCCATTCGTCTGGCGAACCACGTTCTGCTGAAACCAACGCATCGAATACTTGCGAGATGAGTCCCGAATGACACCCGTCGAGCGTGTAGAACGCTGTTGTACTCTGCTGATGAGGCTTCATTGCCCAACCCAGACACTCTCCTCTATTGAGGTATGTGTTCATTACTGGAAGAACTTCGACATACGCTCTTCAATGCTAGACTGTTTCTCGACATCATTGTCCGGATTCATTTCTCTGCGTAGGGAATCCAATCGGCCAGAGGGTGTTTCATCCTCTTGGTGAGGAATCTCTTCAATCATTGTTGGTGGAGGGGCGTCATGATCTTGTTCGGAAACGGTCGAGATGTCATCGACAATGTCGTCTGTTTCTTCGATTGTTGGTTCAGCAGCCGCAGTTATGTTTGAGATTTTGTCCTGATTTGGTTTCTTTGTGTTGCTTTTCTTCGCCATCGACCGTATCTGGGCGTTGTCCTGTCTTTGCATCATAACGAAGTAAGCAGCAATCAACACGACGGCTACCGACGAGCCCCATACGATACTCGATGATTGGATGGATGCGTCTTCGTCCATAACGAAGATAACCGATGCTGAGTCATCGCTTGCATCGTCATCGATATCAAAAGGACTTTCACATGCCAATACAGCATCGAGCTGCTCCTTATCATTCAATCCAGTTGGATCTATACGAACATTCGGAGAAAATTGAGGCCCAGCTACATCAATGACAACATCTGCTTTGAAATCACTGCTCCGACTCGTTACAGTAAGGATACAAACACCATTCTCCAAAACGTCATAGTTTGTTCTCGACACTGCAACATTGATGGTGCCTTGGGCAGAGATGCTGCTAATTCCGACGTTCCACCCGGACTCTTTTGCAATCACCTCTTTGTCTATGCTTTCAAGTACATTGCCGTACTCATCGTATGCTGAAACAACGATCATCAACATTCCAGGTGCAGGATCCCAGTTCAGAACACTCAGGTTTGCAAACGTTGATTCGTTTTCTAAAATCGTGAACCTTGAACTCTGTATGGGAATTGTATCTCCTCTACTTGTACTCACAACAAACGAAAGTTTGGTGTTCTGTGTCGGATCCCCATTGACTTCACAACTGACAACGTCACCAGTGTATGTGTCTCGACCAAGTTCAGAGAAAGCAGTGTTGACAAATGAACAAGTTACAGCCGTCTGTGGTGCGTCTCTTCCAATGAGAACGAGTTGAATTTGTTCCTCACCGTTCGTAAGGTTGACGTAATCCGTCCCTTGCGAGACCGAAAACGTGTATGTGCTATCAGAAAAAGAGGAGAAGGTTCCTTGGATTTCCTCTGCCCCGGCATTATGGACTTCAACATCCAAATTTGTGTTGCTTCTTCCCCAAAGAACAGGGCTTGACAAAAACGAGATATTTGAGGATTGAATTGTAAAGTCAATCATCTGCGTTCCGAGGTTTGAATGCGTCACCTCGACGGTTAGCTCAACATTCGATTTGTCCCAATCAGATGACGGGATGAGATGAATTGGTATTCCCCGAATCTCTCCTGGTACCAATTGAATCGGTGTGTCGATATTGGCAGACCAACCTTGTGGAATGTCAGTGAGAACAAAGGTGATATCTGCCAAATCGTTGCCTGTGTTTTCGATCCACGCAAGAGGATAGCCCCCTGCAGAACTAACATACCAATCACTCTCCATTTCGAGATCATAGCTGGATGAACCGATGACGCGAACGGGGACTTCAAACACTTCTGCACCCTTACCTACAGCATCAGATACACGAATTTCCAATATGTTGACATCACCTTCTCGAGCGTCTACCGGCGCTTCGACATAGATGTCAACCGTCGAGGTCTGACCAGGTTCCATGAGTTCACCATCTGGGAGCGTTATGTTCCATCCTTGGCCATATTTCGTCAAGTATGGTGTGGAGGGTGCATTCCCTTTTTGTTTGAGTTCAACTTGAATAAGATCTCCTCCAGGCACTACCTCGAGATTGCTATTTGCTAGATTGAGTTCCCATTCTGAGTACTCCATGACAGAGAGGTCCACCTCGAACACATCAAGCACGTATCCAGATGAGACTACCGTATAGGTCAATCTTGCATTTGCATCCATCCAAGCGTAAGGGATGGCTTGAACGACGCTTAGTGTTTCAGAGGCATTGACTTCAAGCATCGATGACGTTATCGGGTCATGTGCATTCCAAATCGCAATATCGTTGGATGCAGTAGCAAGTGACAGCATTGGAATCAGTTGCACATCATCAACATAATTCCCGATGTTGCTGATGTTGAATTCAAGTACGTGATCACTGTTTGGTTGAACATCCTGTTGTGGTCCATTGATGACAGTAATTTGCCATTCGTGCCTCTGTTCTGCTTCAATCAGAAGCGTAGTGGTCGCTGTGACAGACTTGTTGACAATCGATGCCCATTCAAATTCGAGATAGAATGGTTGTGCAGCAGGTAGAGTACTGCTCAGTTCAATGTCGAGTGGCATGATGGTCGTTGCCAAGGGCCCCAACGTTCTGATTTGATTGTAATAGGTAAACTGAACATCGTCGGAGGAGATGGTCTCCGTGGTCATGACATTGGCAGTAAACTCGTATGTGTCTTCACCGTTCCCAGGATTCTCGAGCTGAATGAGAAGTTGGTGAGGTGTACTCACGTTGAAACCATGCGGCTCAAGCGATGGTTGTGGGCTAATGACGCTCAACCCAGCACGATGAATTTGTAGAACGTGGATGCTCAAATCGAATGCATGGTGTGCAAGAGGGGTTTGTTCATCTGCATTGAACGTAAGTCGTTGCGGAGGTGCGTTGGTTGGAATGTAGACCTCTAGATGGACGGTGTGGAGGGAATTTGCGGGGCCAGTTGCCGTGAGGATTCCATTTTGTAGACTACCTCCGCTAGTAACGTTCCACTGCCAGTTTGGAAGGGCAATGTTTGCTTGATTGAGGTCCCAATTCAACGTTCCCGATTGAGGCAAGAGCATCTTAAATTCGAACGTATGCTGCATATCAGGAACCGTTCGAATGTGCACTGGTGATGTGTGTGAACCCACCGCTGTGAAATTTGCATCAAGAGAACGGCACAAAGTGTCATCTCCACTGCCTATGCATGTTGTCAGTGTTGTTGTTGTGGTCCCGCCGAACGTTGTCGAGCCCGGAACATCAAGGAGGATTTTCAGTTCTCTTTTCTCCCCTGGTTGGAGCGTAATGGAGTAGACATTGTTTGATCCGTCGTTGAGTACAGGCGTCCCTCCCCATGAGGGGTTTGTCCAATCGATGGAGGTTGTTGTTTCAACAGCGTTTCCAAGATTTTCGATGAGTACGTATGATTCTGCTGTCTGGCCTGGAAGACCATAACCCTCAGTGAACGAAAGTCCTGATGATCCAACGAGTGATAATCCACGTGTACGAAGTGCTTCAATCGGAATCCATGACGTTTCTTGGACACTGGTATCCGTAGTGAGAGTCGCTATGAGTTCGATGTATCCGTCCTCGTCGCCAAGTGCATCTGTTGGCAAGGTGGCAACGAAGGGAATTGTGATTGGCGTTGAAGGAACAAGCTCTACGTTTTCCAAGTTGACCCCGGCTTGGGGTTCAACAGTCCAGTCTGCTGGCAAGTTCGTCGTATCATAGGAGAGATTCCAATTTGCAGTCCGTGAACCTGTTGCAGTAACGGTGACGTCAACGATTTCGCTTGTGCCTGGTTCGACTCTTGTCACGGTTTCAGGACCTTGGATAGCGACATCGTATGGTTCAACGACAGTCAACGTCACTTGCTCAATGTTGTTGTCTTCACGCGCCTCGCTCAGATTCTGGTTAACATCGAGTACGAGTTCGAAGGTGTGTGTCCCTAAGGTGGCGGTGACATCGACGCTAAAGGTTGCAGGACCCCCTTCTCCACTAGGAGAGAGTGGTTCAAGATCCTCAAAGCGGACGCGTGTTAACTCTTGACCATTCATGTACAATGCGCAGTCAATGTTGTCCTCGTTTTCCCACGTACCTATGTTTGCGAACTGGCCTGTGACTGTCAGTGTTTGTCCCGGGTCAGGTGAAACAGGATTGAAAGAAATGCCATTGCCATCTGGAAGAGGTGCCAAGTCAAGCAAACGCTGGGAAACAAGCGTATCTCCGTAAAGCATGTCGAGATATCCATCTCCATCGAGGTCTGCGAAAGCTGGAGCAGACCACACACGATGTGGCATCGATAGCGGTTCATCCCATCCCTCAGAGACCTCATTGTCGAATCCAGTGTCACCTTCGAAAACGAAGATACGGCGCCCAAAGGCTACGACAATTTCCGGATCTCCCTCTCCATCGATATCCATCCAAGCAGGTGGAGAAACAGCAATTTCGTCGTTGTCATTCCCTGACCCTCCTCTGTTCATGACCTTGTTCCACACCTCTGAGGGTGGGTCATCGGTCAAGTCGTGGCAACCCACCATTCCCTCTCTATCGAAAGTAACTGAGGATGCGGAATACCAAGTCGCCCAGCACAAACGATCGTGTACACCATCATCATCCAAATCAATCGGTAGTGGTGGTGCATCAGCGTAGCCATTGCGTGCACGGAAACTGAAAATTTCCTCGGTCGACGTCAATTCCATACCGATGAAACGAGCGCCCAAGCCAACGGTCCGGCCATTGGCATCTGTTGGTATTGTGAGAATCATCTCTGGTGCAGCATCTCCGTCAAGTTGAACGACAACTGGACTAGGCAAGCGAAGTCGTGGAGCATCCGAATCCGTGTCTGTGCCCGAGAGCGCAACTCGACCCCAATCGTTCGAGCCCGTACTTCCATCTATTCTCCATATCCACATATTTCCTGAATTCTCATCGATGCTTGTTGAAACAACAACGGACGTTTGTGCATCAAGTTGAGCCCAAGCAGGGTCGCTCGGATGTGTGCCTCTGTCGAGTGTAACATCCCAATTTACAGTTGGAGCGCTCGCTCCGAGTGGCAAACTGATGATGTGCGGGTCATCTGTTGTGGAATCAACGACAGTGAGGACAAGTTCCGGTTGCCCGTCAAGTTCCAGATCTGCTAGAAGCGGTTGAGTAACGGAGAGATGGTTGCTCTGTCGCGTTTGGAAATGCGGACTTGTGATTCCAATTCTGTAGTCTGTGTTGGTCCACGACCACATCAATTCGTTTGAATGTCCTCCACTTTGCCAACCGGATTCGTCACAGTACAACTCAGGTGACCACACGTCCACCTGAAGCGAGGAATCTGTGTCATAACTTACAATGATTTCGAACGCACCATCCAAGTCAACATCCGCTAGTACTGGAGTGGATCGTGCAGCTTTTGTGTCGCCTAGATCGACTTGCCAAGCTAAATCGGCATCATCTCCTGAAAAAAGAGATAATTTCGTCGATGATGTTGATGTGCTCTCGTGGAGGACAACTGCAAACAGACCAAATGGCGCACAACGTTGGGTGGCTCCTGGAGTTGTCGTGAGGCTTTCTGAGAAATTGCCGATGATTGAACCGTAGGCATCTGAGCCGATATCATCATCGAGTGCGACCCAATTGATAACGGGATCATCGATGGTCAGCATTGTGCCTGTTTGAGCGTCATGGGTTGGCATAGAACCATTGCGTGTAGGCGTGCCCCCGTATTGACTCCATGGTTGCTCGTAAGGGCTCCATGGTTGTTCGGATGTCTGCTCAACGACTCTTTCGTCAGCAAAATTCGTCCAATGAATCTGGGATAAAGATACCGTGAGCATCAAAATGACAATGCCGATGGCAGGGAATTGTGGCCCTGCTTTGGAATGGCTTTCGCTGCTCATTGTTCTTATTCATCCATGAGGGGTTGTTATTGTTTTGCTCTTCGAGCATCGAATCGCTGGGAATTGCAACCTCTTTTTGTGGCTTCAATGCTCGGAATTCCAAAGCGCAGTTGCTTGAATTGATGCGTGGGCTTCATATAGGGGTCGACTGTGGGCGAAATGACTTCGGTCAACTTCTCTCCCGAGGCGAATGCCGGTGAAGGACGGAAAGGTTCTGCCTCTTCCTCTTCATCACTCGGTTTGAGAAGCCCGGGAGATGAACAAGATGTACAAAATCGTCACAAGAGAGGATACCATCCGTATCCCCGCAGAGTACATGAAAAAAGGTCAATCACTCGATCAACACATCGACCGATTGGCAATGACCGCCTTCGAAGGTCGATTCGATGAACAAAACCGCTTCATTTTGGTAACAAGCAACCACACGCCTCTTGGTCGTGGTCGTATCATCCACGGTGACGGTGCCATCTATCAGCGTGTTCGCTTCGATGCACTGCTCTTTTGCATGGACGATTACGAAGTTGTTGAAGGAGCAATCTCTGAAGTCAACGAGTTCGGTGCATTCGTTCGCATCGGTCCAATGGAAGCTCTACTGCACAAATCACAGATTCTCGATGACCAAGTCGAAGTCAACGTTGGCGCAGGCACCATCTCAGGCCGAAACGATGACAAGCGATTGGGCATCGGAACCGCTGTTCGTGCTCGAATCGTTTCGCTGTCTCCTGACACAAGCGATCCTCGCCGATCGAAAATCGGTCTAACATGCAAGCAACCAGGTCTTGGGTCCCTTGAATGGCTTGGCGAAACAGGTGAGTGAAGATGGCAAAGAATCCATTTGCATGCGGTGAATGTGGACTTATTCTCCAAGACGGAGTTGACCAATGCCCACGCCATCCATCCGCTCAGACCACGACTGACTGGCAAGGCTACGTCATCATCATCCATCCGTCGCGCTCGGAAATCGCAGAGCGACTGAACATTGACCAACCAGGTCACTACGCATTGAAAGTAAACATCCGATAAGGGGGACGAAAACATGGATATTGTAAACCGAACAGAAAACAAACTACTCAACCGAGTTGAAATCGACTTCAAGTGGAATCACAAGGGGGCGAAGACACCCTCAAAGAAGGACATCATGGATCTCGTCAAGACCCTCGAGCCTGGTTCCAATCCTGACTTCATCGTCGTTAAGAACTGCAAGACTCGCTATGGACAAGCTTTGACGACTGGTCAAGCACTCATCTACGAATCTGCTGAGGCCATGAAGGTCGAACCGGAATACATTCACGAGCGCCACAAGGGTTTCCGAAGTGGTAACGCAACCGAAGAGGCCGCTGAAGAAACAGAGGACGGTGGTGAATGATGGGAGAACCAAATCCAAAGGCAAAGTGGTCGAAGTACGCTATTTCTGAAGATGGTACACTCGAACGCAAGGCTGAGCATTGCCCGAACTGTGGACCGGGTGTCTTCCTAGGCGCACACGCCGACCGCAAGACTTGTGGCCGATGTGGCTACTCTGTCAAAAACGAGTGAGCTAACACTCCATCGTTTGTGAGCAGCCAAAGTTGCTCATCGTTGATTAAATGCTGAACAACGACTTCGTCCTGTTTCTTTGTTTGAACACCGTTTTCGCTGATCTCAATTTCTTCTCTCCATCCTGAAAGAATCCACGAGCCGTTCGTAGCGACTGCATGTTGAACGGGTCCCTTTGTGGCAAGGTCGGCAACTTTTGCTCCAGTTCTGTAAAGGTAACAACGTCCATCATTCAGCAACAGAAGTCGTTCCGTTTCCGTTCCATGCACATCTGAGAGAGCACCCTCTATGTCAAAGTGGGAACTTCCAATCTTGCTTCCATCCTGTTTTGAAAGACGCAAACATCCTCCCGCCCTTGACCATACTTCGATGGTTGTAGCAGTCTCATGGAGCGAAACCGTTTCCTGACTCATCGGTAGATGAGCGAGGTCTGGCCACTCTGGTGGAGGTGCTCTCCAGCGTTCCACTCCAGTGACGTCAAAACCGTACACTCCACGATTCCATAGAACGAACACAAATCCATCATCCATGCTGCCTAAAGCAAGAGGCTCTGCATCGAGAACGTGGGCCCATGTCGCTCCCTCAGGCAGAATCGCATGCTCAAGGTTTCGAGCGACGCGTAAATCTCCACGTTCCACGCCGTCTCTAAATGGTTGATTAAGCGGCAAGCATCCCATTCTTGCCAGTAACAATTCACGATCAATCCATGTTGCGATAAGAACATCTCCAACCACAATCGCATGCTGGATGGACATTGGAAATGGGCGAGCATGTTGCTCGAGTGGATTCCAATCTGCATCAAGTCGGCAGAGCTCTCCGTCAACTCCGATGGCTACAGCATAGACGCCATCTACATCGGGTGTTTCAATCAACTTGATTGCTCGAAACGGAAGGTGTGTTGAGTTTTCACCTTCGGCCATGGGTATACGAGTACGAGGTTCTTTGTCAATACTCGCTTTCAAGAAGTCCACCCACCTCAGCATGAACATGTCCGAAGTTGTTCTGATTGCAGTGAACAACGATGATATTGCTTCTACCAATCAAGCGAAGTTTCTTCTCGAAAACCATCAATGGTCGAAATGCGATGATGTGGAATCTCAACCAGCGTTTGCAATAGGTAATGTTCGCATGTGGTTTCTACCTGAACGAATACTTTGGGAGGATCATCTCGACCGACGCTGGAATGATGCTACAACAGAAACAGTACGTGAAGTCATTTTCCCATCAAGACATGCTGCAGTAAGTGGAAAGCCATGTCTTACGTTGCATCCGATCGGCGTACCTCACCACCCACTCGGAGAGGAGCCGCCATTTGGTGGCCGTTCAGGCTTTGCTCCACCCCCAAATCCTCGAATTGGACCTTGGTGGAGACTTCTTCACCAGAAGTGGGAAAGGAATGCTATTCCTGAGTTTTCACTCTCACTAGAGGTGACACATCATGGACCAATCCTCGATGTACCAGCACTGTTCATTGAGGTCGGTTCAACTGAACCATACTGGCCGAATGAGGAAGCTGCTCATCTCCTCTCAGAGGTGATCGCTGAAGGCCTCGGTTTTAATGATGGATTCTTGAACGAATGTTGGAGTTCAAGACAGGCTGGAGAGCCAGTTCTTGTGACACTCGGAGGCGGACATTACGCTCCAAAGGCCAACAAATTAGGTTTGGAAAACAACGTATGGATTGGACATATGCTAGCGAATCATTCCTTACCATTCGGGTCGCAAGATGATCCAGGCATTCTATGGAAACAATCGATTGATGCAGCACTTGCATCCACGCAAAAGGCGTTCCCAGAGGGCGTCATCGTTTGCAATGTGGAAAAGAAATCGTTCAAGGGTTGGCAACGTCAATTAATTTACAACCATCTTGAATCCATCGGGGTCGAGGTTGTTCGAAGCAATGCGTTCTTGGAAATGGTCAAAGGATGCCGTGAAGTCCAGTAACGTAGGGAGGTTTGCTCATGCTGTCTAAACTCATCGTTGCAATGACGCTACGTATGCCACGCTGGTTTGTACGTTGGGTTTCTCGTCGCTACGTTGCAGGATCAAATTTGGATGATGCAGTAACGGTCATGAAGCGATTGGAGTCCGAAGGCGCATGCTTTACCATCGATGTTCTCGGGGAAGAAATCTCTTCCTTAGACGAGGCACAATTTTTCCTGGATGAATACGTTCGTGTTATGCAGGCAATTGTCGAAAACGACTTTGATGCCAACCTTTCGATCAAGCCGACGGCATTTGGACTGCTCATCGATAAGGACAAAGGCATGGAAAACATTGAATCCCTAGTACGTCAAGCTGCCGAACATGATATGTTTGTACGTCTCGATATGGAAGATCATCGTGTTACAACAGAAACCATTCAAGTTGTTCTCGATTTGCATGAGAAAGGTTTGACGAATGTCGGAACAGTCCTCCAAGGTCGTTTGCATCGAACGCCTGATGACATTAAGGAAGTCGCTGATGCAATCGGTCCAAATGCAGACTACCGAATTTGCAAAGGAATCTACCTAGAACCTGAAGAAATCGCTTATACAACACGCACAGATATTCGCAACAAAACCAATGACGCCATCAGGATGGCTTTGGAACACGGTGCCTATGTTGGAATTGCATCCCACGATGTCCCAGTTGTCGATTATTCTCTCGAAGTTCTGAAGGAATTCAACATGGGACCATCAATTGACGATCCAAGAACCAACGCAGGAGCGGGTAGAAAAGGAAAAGGTCCGGGTTACGAATTCCAAATGCTGCTTGGCGTACGTGGCCCGATGCGACGAAAACTCACCAAGCAAGGACATCGTACTCGCGTCTACATTCCATACGGAGAAAAGTGGTATGAGTACAGCATACGACGACTACAAGAAAATCCGACAATCGGATTGCAGATTGCCAAGGCCTTCTTGATGCCTTGGACAAACCGTCCATAATCACTTTCTGGCCTTTTTCTTCTTTCGCTTGTTTGACGGTTTGACCCGCTTCTTGATTTGCTCTTTTGGTAAGATTGGGTTCGGATTGAAACCGAGACGACCCTCTTTCCATGCTTGACGTCGTTCTCTTGGCGTCTTCGGTTCGAATCGTTCTGGTCGTGGTGGCTCATGCAAATACATTCGCTTAATGTTGGACGCATCGACTGTACCTCGCAACGTGCGCCCTTCCCCAGTGTGGATTGCACGTATGCGCCATGTTTGGACGCCGATATCGAGGAGTGTTCCTGCTTTGAACGACGTACCTTCTTCCACGATGAGAACATCAGGGGTTGAGAATTCTCCTCGAGTCTTCGTGATTTTGACCCGGAGCATATCTTGTCGCAATGCAACGGCGCGAACAAGATTGCTCGCCTCGATTTCTTCAACGGATCCCTTTTCTGATTCAAGTCGAGTTATTCTCCAAGCCATCTCATCGTGTTCGAAAACATCGTTCAACTCCAACCATTCATCAGCATCGAGATCGATGGTCGCCATGTATGATTCAGGACCGTCGGTCAGCATGAACGGTACACGCTTCAACGGAGGTGCTCGGAATTGAATTTCATGAACGGTGGAACATACCTCGCATCGTAAGAGGTAATCCTTTCCTCGGCCAATTTCTTTTTCCTTGAGAATTTGGTGACCAGTCACATCTTCGCAACTCGGACAAAGAACAGCGTTTTCGATGACCTCGTCGTCATCGAAGTCGTCTTCGTAGAATTCGTCATCCATGCTTCTCAGGTTGCTCTCGAAGCATGCCCCCTTTGAAACCACCGCATGTGGTGTCGTCACAGTCTTCAAAACGAGCCGGCACTGAGGACCATCCATGAGCGAGATTGGGCGTGACCAAGTTTTACCCACGCTCTTGAATGCAGATCATGGTCGTTCCCGTGACGAACCTGAAATTGCAGCGAACATTGCGACACAATTGGAACACATGGGATTGTCAACATGGTCCATTTCTGTCTTGCGTCGGTTGCGGGATGCTATTGGTCGTCAAGAACCAGATCGAGTTCTCGAAGTTGGAGGAAGTATCGGGCATCGCTCAGCATGGTTGTACGATTTGTTTACGGAACATCCTGTTTCTCGTTTTGACATCATCGAACAAGGAGCAAAATTTGGGGTCATCCTTCATCGACTTCAAACACGATACGATGCATCATCTTGGTCAAACATCATTGTCAATGATTTTGCGACGCTATGTGCTGAAGAAAAAGCATGGAAATTAACAACAACTTCCGGGGTAGGTGCGGATGAACGTCGCCTCTCTGAGGTGTACGATGCAATCATTGTTGACGCACCTCTTAGCCGATTAGCAAGTGATTTGCAACACTCTCTGGACCTGCTCTCCAACAATGGTGTTCTCTACACAACAGAACCAGAAACGCCTGTCGGAGAGTACGATGAACTTGACGATGATGGAAAAGCGAAAGTCGATGGATTCAATGCATGGATCAAATTTGTTCAAGAGTCTCAAACCAATTATCACATGGCCTTTGTTCCACTTTTTGGTGGGACCATTGTTGCGTTCTTTAAGCGGTAGAATTTTGATCCGCTAGGTCCAATAATGCTTGAATATCGAGCAATCCATACCCATAATTGTCATCATGACCAGATTGCCCTTCTTTGGGTTGAACCGATTGCATAATCCAGTCTTTGACCTGATCAATGGTCGAAACGTCACCGGATGTTCCATTGCTCGCAAGCTCTGGATGAGCCTCGAGCAACAAAGCGATAGCACCTGTGACATAGACTGTTGCCGCACTTGTGCCGCTTGATGAGGACCATGTTCCTTGCGTGTTGAGGACGGGTACGTCTTTTGCGGGTGCGACCAATTCAGGTTTCTTGTCAGGGTCGCCACGTGGCAACTTGAACGGTAATGCGCTGAATCCGTTGTTTCCTGTTGAGGACTTTGACCAATGGTCTCCCGATAGGGTGACGCCTCCGACACAAATTACGCGGCGTTCGCTTCCCGGTGAAGCAACATCGCCATCATCATCTTCCCCTCCATCGTTGCCTGCAGCAGCGACAACAAAGATTCCACGTGCCGTTGCATCGTTGACGGAATCCTCGATGGTCCTACCATTCGATCCGAGGAATGGGAACAAATCTTGACCTCCTCCTAACGAGAGTGAAATGATCTTCACATTTTGATTGATGCACCAATCAATACCTGCTACAACATCTTCTTCGAATCCAGAACCATTGGCTAGTAATGCTTTTGCAACGTACAAGTTGACCTTCTTTGCTACACCGTTGATCCAACCATCTGCAACGAGAATGCCTGCCATATTGGTTCCATGTCCGTTATCATCGTATGGATTGGATTTGCCCTGAACAACGTCGATCCAGCCAGCTACATCGAATCCTTCCAAATCCGGATGATTCAATTCCATCCCAGTGTCGACGATGCAGACATCGACGCCGCTCCCTGTGTACTCGCCTGGAATGTTGATCAAATCCCTGTATGTTTGTTCTGATTGGATTAAGGAATCACTGGGTTTCACAAATGTTAGTCCATCTCCTACAATGATGTTGTATGCAAATCCTGCAACCAAAACCAATAGGCCGGCGGTTGCGACACTTACAATTCGGCGAACAATTTCCAAATCCTTTTCCAGTTGTGGCGTGAGGGTTTCGTTTAGAACGTTGGATTCACGGTCCTCTGTCATGAATGACCCTCACTGGAATGCTTGAACAGCCTCTGAAAATGTGTCGACAAAACGCTTCACATCTTCCTCTGTGTTGTAGAAATAGGCAGAGGCCCTTAATGAGCCATTGTATCCTCTGTCGTTGAACCAAGAATGAACACAATGCTGTCCAGATCGTACCATGACGCCTGAGACTTCGTCAAGAAGCACTGCGATGTCATGCACGGGAAGCTTCTCATCAAGAAGCAATGAACAAATTCCGCCACGCTGAGAAGCATCATCAGGGCCAATGATGGATACACCATCCAAATCTTTGACCCCCTCCGACATTATTCTGTTTAGATGAATTTCATGATCGTGGATCTGTTCCATGTCGAGATTTGTTAAGTAATCGATGGCTGCTCCCGTCGCCATCATTCCTGCAAAATGGCCGAGGCCACCCTCGAATTTGGAAGGTGTTGTGGCCCATTCGACACCATCGTAGTGTGACGTCTTGACCGTCTGTCCTCCAGATTGGATGGTTCGCATGGAATTAAGCAACTCTTCTCTGCCCCAAAGACCTCCCATTCCTGAGGGTCCAAGCATTTTGTGAATTGAAAATGCAAAGAAATCGATGCCCATCCCTTGTACATCGACCGGCATGTGAGGGGCAGATTGGGCACCGTCAACACAGACAAGAGCGCCGAAATCTTTCGCAATTTTCGTAATTTCCCGAATTGGAGTTTCGATTCCATCAAGATTACCCACTTGGCTGACAGAGACCATCCTCAACTTGCTACCTGCTTCTGCACACATCTGTTCAAACGCTTCAAGATCGAACGTGTTGTCCTCGTTTGAAGTTACGACGCGATGGTCGATTCCTTGTTCTTCTTCCAGTTGGAGCCAAGGGACAAGATTCGAATTATGCTCTCGATCTGTTGTGAGAACAACATCACCTTTTTTCCATGACAATCCCTTTGCGACTTGATTGAGGCTATGAGTTGCATTACGTGTGAAAACGATTTCATTCACGGATGGTGCGTTGAAAAACTGACCAAGTGTTCTCCTCGAATGTGCAATTGTTTTCGAAACAGTTGTACCAAATCGGTGGACTGAGCGACCACCACAGCCCGGAGTTTTCGTGTAATAGTCTGAAATCGCATTGATAACGGAGCGTGGCCGTAGAGTAACGCATGCATTGTCAAGATAGGCAACAGGTTGGTCCTCGCACAATGCTGGGAAATCTTCGCGAAGTTTTGTTAAATCCATCACCATGCCTCCTGGTCAGGAGATACTTCCAGAATCTTTGCTTTGCTTAGGAGATCCTCATCTGCAGAAACAGCCGCCTTCGTTCGGACACGTGCTTCACTGCCAAGCATTCTCTGTGGGAACCAAACAGTCCACAGGAGCATTGGAACCGTCAGAATCGAAAAGAGGATGTGCAACGTCAAAGCCCATGTTCGTGAACCTGTGCGTTCAGCGATGTATTGTGCTCCGGTCCAAGCGCTAAGCATGGCTAAAATGGCCCAAGTCGCACACACAAAGGCCCATCCTCGCAAGGAATGCTCAAGCATTGATTCTTCCATCACCCGAACATCTTCGTGCAAGTGGTGAGTCTCAACATGGAGGTCCCTTGTTTCACGCACCGCTTTGATAAAGAAGTAGAGGAAGAAAATGCACACCAACGTGATAAGGAACCCTCCCATCATATCTGAAAGCGAAAGTCCAACAGGGAAGTTCTTGTTCGTTGAGTGGAAGAAAACTTGAGCTATTCCGAATCCTGCCCAAATCATCAGCAAAGTGATTGTATGCGTCCGCATAATTGGGAACATTTGGATGAGCATGAACAGGAACCATCCCCAAATGAGCATTGAGATGACCATCTGGAAGTAGGCTGTACTTCCAGCGATCTGAAGGCCTTCCAAACCTGCAACCTTCGCATTCCCTCCATCAAAGATATCTGCATTAAGTGCTCCAAGAACAATTGCCAGTATTGCCGAGAGAATAGCGATCGTAAATTGTTGATTCCAGTCGGCACGAATCAATTTCAACTGGAACATCAACTCTTGCCGAATTTGTGGTATGAGTGGGTGGAAATCGAAGAACTTCGGTTCTACTTTGACATCATTCAATCGAAATGGAAGTGCATCGTGAGATGCGTCATGGGTTGCCGATTCCCCACCGTCCATGACACCCCGTGAACGTCCCCCTTTGAGGTTCTTGCGTTCTTACATTGACAAGCGAGAGCGTTAAACCCTGATGACGGTTGGGTGAAATTGCGAGCCGAGATCGCATAGCCTGGTAGTGCGCGCGACTGGAAATCGCGTGGGCCCGTCCCTCGGGAGTTCAAATCTCTCTCTCGGCGCCAACTCACACCTTCGTTACTCGTTTTTGGAGGACGCGAAGCGGTTATATCGAAATGCTTGGTGGCATGGACGCCGCCACCGTGGCTTAGTGGTATAGCACCTCATTGGTAATGAGGAGGTCGCGAGTTCGATCCTCGCCGGTGGCTCCAAGAAAAAATCGCAATTTTTCCATTTTCTCCTCGGCAAACATTAATAATTGCCGAGATTGATTTTATGTTGAAGAAGGCAACTTCTTCGGATGGGATACACATGAGCACTGCTACTGAAAAGAAGAACGAAACAAAGGCACGCATCAAAGAACTGCAAAGCCAGGTTGACGATTTAAAAGAACTGGTTAACACACTCCTCTCGGTTATTGTCGAAGAGCCAGATGGTGTTCACACCGGCTCTGCTCCAACTGGCGGACATCCGCTCGCCAACACCTGCATGTGATCAACCTTTGATGACGGCCATTGGTTCAAGGCGTAAGACCGGACGTGCCAGGTTCGCACGACTCGTATTTTCGATAACTTGGTCCACATCTTTGTAGGCTTCTGGAGCTTCCTCAGAGAGAATGTTTTTTGTTGCAGCTTGGACAACAATCCCTTTGCTACGAAGTTCGTTTTCCTTCTGGTCTGCGTTAATTTGTTTCCTTGCAGCAGAACGTGATAATGCTCTTCCTGCTCCATGACAAGCACTCCCGAACGCTTGATTTTGTTGTGTTCTTGGTCCTGCCATCAACCATGAACCGCGACCCATATCACCAGGGACAACCACAGGTTGGCCTGTATCTGAAAAGGATGCATGGACATCGGGTTGATTCCCACTAAATGCTCTGGTTGCACCTTTTCTATGTACGACGCATGTGCAGTTTTTTCCGTGAATGACGTGTTCTTCGATCTTGGCAATGTTGTGTGATACATCATAGAGGGTTGACAATTCGACTTCCTCTCCGAGTTCAGCCTTGAGTCCTTTGAACAAGCGGTCGGTAAGGACAGCTCGGTTCGTGAAGGCAAAATTAGCAGCGGTTTTCATATCGTTAAGATAGGCTTGGCCTTGCTTGGAATGAATCGGTGCGGATGCTAGTTGACGATCGGGTAAAACATAACCCCATTCTTCGTCAATCCAATCGGTACCTCGTTGTTTAAGTCGCAATTCCAACTGGTGAATGTGGTCACTGCACACTTGGTGGCCAAGGCCGCGTGAGCCAGAGTGAATCATCGCTACAACTTGATTCTCAGAAAGATTCCAATGCTGCGCAGTCTCAGTATCAACAATTTCTGAAACCCGTTGTAGTTCAAGAAAATGGTTGCCACTACCAAGTGTGCCGAGTGCCTTCATGCCTCTTTGTTTTGCTCGGTGGCTGATGGATAATTCGTCAACCTCAAACGCACCATCAGACTCTACCGTGCCTGTAGCATGATGTTGCTCAACATCGATGGAATCTAATTCACTTAATCCGCCTCGTAAAATCAGATTCAGCTTCGATTCTGTTAAGTCAATACCGCCCTTGCCTGAACCACCAGCAGGTATTCTTCCGTTCAAACGACGTGCTAATTTTTCCAGATTCGGGATGTCATCCGCTTCCAAATTGAGAGCAACAGCTCGTACACCACAATTGATGTCAAACCCAACAGCACCGGGTGAAATTGCTCCACCCTGCTCACCGTGTTCAACATCCGTTGCCACAACCCCTCCGATTGGCAGGCCATATCCGTAATGCCAATCGGCCATGCCCCATGCGGTTCCAATTACACCGGGAAGTTCCGTTGCATTCATCAATTGAATCGGCCCACGGCCGTCTTGATAATTTTCAATTTCTTCCATGGTAGAGATGATGGCTGCATCAACTTTCATTCGGTTGTGTGCTTTGATTCGAACGACACCCGGCGACGACAAGTCGACGTGCTTGGTCCAATCAGCAGCCATGTTTGTCGTTCAACATCTTTCTTTTGATGATTTCCACTTTTGCACACCAATGAAAGGGAGGATTGAAAGGACTGAGTACCCTCCACGGATTAGGAGGCGTTCGTATGAGTCTACCACCGATTGACTTGGCAGTGTTCCATGACAATGGTTACACTCGGCAGCAATGCCGTATCACTGACTTGTGGTTCTGGACATGCGATCCTCAACGTACGACCTGTGGGGATACCCACGAAGATGAATATTCCTTCATTGGAAAACCACTTATCGAGGGATTCGAACAACGTGGCCGTGCATTGAAAGATGCAATGCGAGAAGCTTTCCTTTCGTTCTTTGAAACGCATCAACATCATCGGGTCGAACCCTACCCTGTACTTGCGCGATGGCGCGATGATATTCACCTCACCATCGCATCGATTGCGGACTTCCAACCGCACGTGACTTCAGGACAAGTCGCCCCTCCAGCGAATCCGCTCACCATCTCACAACCGTGCATTCGTTTGACGGATGTCGATGCTGTTGGTCGTTCAGGTCGACACTTGACAACGTTCGAAATGATGGCTCATCATGTCTTCAATCGGCCAGATGAGGGCGAGATGTACTATTGGATGGAAGAATGCGTTGCTTACTGTCACTCTATGCTAACGGAAACATTCGGGATTGACGACAAGGAAATCACCTACGTGGAGAATCCATGGTGTGGTGGAGGAAATGCAGGCCCTGCAGTCGAAGTCATTGTTGGCGGTCTCGAACTTGCAACGTTGGTGTTCATGAATCTCGAGGAATCCGAAGATGGTGACATCAAACTCAAAGGAGATCGCTACAGGGAGATGCCATTGCAAATTATCGATACTGGCTATGGCCTTGAGCGATTTTGTTGGGCTGCTGCAGGAACACCTACCATCTACGAAGCGATTTACCCCGAAACGGTTGCGTGGCTCAAAGACCTGTCTGGCTTCTCCAATGTCGTCACCCAATGGCCTGATTTAGACCTCGATCAACTCCTTGGTGAGATGAGCCGTCTCAATGGAATTATGAACATCGAACCCGGTGTTGATGCAGAAGAACTCTCTCAGTTGTTCATCGCTCGTCTCGGCCAACGTGGCGTTGATTTGACGAAAGAGCAATTCATGGCCATTACTGAGCCTCTGTCGCGTGTTTATGCGATTCCAGACCACCTTCATGCCTTGACGCACATGCTCGGCGATGGTCTCGTTCCATCCAATGCAAAGGCTGGTTATCTGGCACGTATGCTCGCACGCAGAGTCCTAAGAATGCGTGATGATTTAGGAATGGACGTATCGCTTTCAGATCTCATCAACCATCATCTTGATGTCAACATGAGTGGGCATGAAATGAAACAAACAAGAGATGGCCTCTTGACCATCATGAATCTTGAGGAGGAACGTTACAGCGAAGTGTTGAGAAAAGGAACCAACCTGATTCAACAATCTCTGAAAACTGTTGAACACAGTGCTGAAGAATTGCCAGATGAGTTGCTCTTCCAACTCAATGATTCGCATGGGCTACCTCCTGACATGGTCATCAACATGGCTC
>JBMYNT010000034.1:0-21433 GCA_049598575.1 Candidatus Poseidoniaceae archaeon
TTTAAGGTCATTGGCGACGTGGACACATCAATGGATGCCGATGCGGAAACCATTCTTGGATGGGCACGAATGGGTGTTCTCATTCTATGTATGGGGTGGGCTGCATGGTTCGACCACAAGGAACGCCGTGTTTCGAACGAACATTGGATGGTTTGGACCAAGCCAATTGTGTTCATCTGGTCTCTTGATTTGTTGATACAGGGGCCCCATTGGTCCGTATGGCTCACGGCATCTGCACTTCTTGCCTATGCAAGTGGTTCTGTGATTGGTCGGCCCACGATGAAGGATGCCGGTCAAGGAAATCGAGTGGACCAGATCGTTCTGTTATGGTATCTTCTTTCAGCAATTGGATTGGTTGCAGGAGCTCTACGGTTCATGGAGGTTTCACCACTCGACGTCCTCATTGGTGAGGCGGCAATGGAGGCAACCTTGTGGTGGTCGTACATCGGTGCATTGTTCACGTTGTTTGTCATCGACCTTGCTTGGAGATTCAGGTTCATCCATGGTGGGGCGGATGCAAAGGCATTGATGTGGGTCACACTGCTCTTTCCTTCGTGGGCAGAAGTACCGGTTTACTCAGACACTGCCATGGACGAGATTGTGTTGCATCTTCCCCCATCACTGAGTCTCTTGATTTGGGGTGGATTTTTGTTCGTGCTCATTCCAATCATCTTGTTGTTGAGGAACATTGCAACAGGTTCTGTAAGGAGCGTCTCGGACATCTTCATGGCCTGGATGTCACTTTCAGTACCGTTAGCATCCGTCCGTGAGAGGCATGTCTGGATTCTATCAGATACAATGGACATGCCAAATGGTGAAACAGTCCTGATTCACAAAAAGCGTGCGCCACGTCGAACGCCGACGGATGAGGAGATGAACGACCACATCAAGCGATTGGAAGAACTTGGTGTTGAACGCATATGGGTCAGTTTGAAGCTGCCCTTGTTGTTGTTCTTGTTCCCGGCAATCCTGCCATTGTGGTTGATCGGGGATCCAATGGCATCCATTCTGCCATTGATACTACCGTGAAGATCAGTTGCCCTTGCGCTCAATGTTCTTTGGGCGTAGGCCCTTGTAGCCACACTTTCGGCAGCGAGCAGCACGAACAGCATTACGAGCATTGCACTTCATGCAAATTTTACGTTGAAGCATACGTGCCTCAGCCTCAGGAAATCGTGCCATGGCCCTGCGACCAACTTCCTCTATTTAATCGCAACCACCGGAATCGAGACAACAGCATGGCATGGTTCAAACACTTGAGAGACTAGCCTGTTCCATGCGCATCGTGCGTCTCCCTGGAATTCATCACGATGCGAATGCGGTCTTGTTGATGGATTCAGAGGAAGCCATCCTTATCGATTCTGGTACCGCTTGGTACCAACTGCTCCAGCAGGAGCGCATTGTAGGTCAACTCGGGGAGGACTTGACACTTCGCGAAATTGTCCTCACCTCGCGACGCTATCCATTCAGTGGAGGTTGTGCCTCGATTTCAGAGCGTTTTGAAAATGTTCCAATCAAAGCTCACGCATCAGCAATTTCCTCACTCGCAACAGGTGACTTTTTCACTACATGGGCCAACAGATTCGACTCAGATATGCCGGCTGTGAATGCAATCGAACTTGATCTTCATCAGGAATCAATGCTTGGGGGCCAAACCATCGAATTCATCGAAGCACCTGGTCCAAGCAGTTGCAATCTCATGGTCTTCATTCCATCAGCCAAGACGGTCATTGCGGGCGCATTGCTGCCAAGAGCAGATCGGCCAATGCGTTGGGATGTACCCACTGGAAATCTCATCGATGGGAAAAAGAGCCTTGAAATTCTGAAAGAACTTGGAGCAGAGAAGTTGATTCCAATGCATGGGCCAAGCATCAAAGGTTCAGATCATATTGCTGAAACGGTCCAGCGTCACATTGCAATGCTCGAGAACATAATCGAGGACCAAGGTGTATTGCCACGTTCATGGCCCAAGCCTGCGCATACATCACTCTGGCATGAGCCTGTTCCCGCTTGGCCTCGATTAGAACAGGAAACCAATCAGGCCGATGGCAACAATCTGAGTTGAGCCTCAGCTTCACGACGTTGAGCCTCAATTGCCTTTTTCTCTCGCATCCTTCTAAGCATGAGATTATCCCCAAACGAGGTGGAAGCATCTTTGAGATTGGAAAGGGTTCCATCATGGTTGTAGACACACTGCTCCCAACCGGATTGAATTCGAATGGTTCCACGCTCAGTGCGTATGGAGGATATGGAGCGGTTTGTTTCGAACAGGAGTGAAGCACTCCCCTTGATGTCTGCCACGAAGATACGACCTTCGGCATCGGCGATAAGGAGTTGAGATTGGTCGTTCATGCACATGGATCGCAATGGCGCATGACTGATGGTTGAGGTGGATACGAGGGTGAATTCGGGAAGTTGCACAATGTGGAGTTGGCCAAGTTTGTCTCCAACATAGAGTTTGGAGAGAGCGATGTCGTCCTCCTTGACACCAAGAATGGCAGTCGCAGTTGATCTAAGATGGAGCGTTCTTCGGGCCGCTGGTGCTTCCCAAATCACCAATCCATCGCTCATAGCAAGGCATGTGCCTTGGGCCGTGACGAGGCTTCGTACCGTTGTTCGGTTGTTACGCATACCTTGTTGCTGAGTGCAGTCGGTATACCTGATTTCGCTTGGGTCGAAACTGAAAGTGAAAGTGAATCAGTACATGTCGTCGTTCTTGTTTTCTTTCTTCCAAGAGCGGTAGCAGGATTTGCATACTCGGACTCGACCTTTCGTCGAGACAAAGTTGCCAGAGCCCCACATTTCTGTTGCATCATCGAAGGAAAGAGATCGGCCACCAAGCTTCTTGTCGGCAAATCGTTCACAAGACTTGACTGCGCAAGGAACTTCACCGGAACTCGATTTCTTCTTTCCAGACTCATCATCAGATGATTTTGGCTTGTTCTTGCGGGCCTTGGCTTTGAATCCCATGATTCTTCCAACCTGAATCGCTTCAAGAAACTTAGGGTCTCATTGTTGAGAGGCTTCACCGAGTTTGACTAAGAGGCCTTCAATCAATCGAAGAAGGCCGCGCAACGTGACTTCAGAGACGTTCGCAATGGAACAAATTTCTGATTGTGTGCGCGGGGAACCCGATTCATTGCATGCTTTGTAGATCAGAGCAGCAGCGACGCCCATTGGTTTCTTTCCTTGCCAAACATCCTCGTGTGGCTTGATGACAGACCACAAATGCTGCACTTGACTTCGCATTGATGGAGCGAGTTCGAGCTTGGACATGAACGGGTCTATGTATTGGTCTGGGGAACTGATGGAATGCATGTTCAACATCCGAGAGACCTGACGAATGAGCCGTGACAATTCCTTTTCTTCGATCGAAAATTGTTCAGCGATGTCTGGGATTTGTCGTGGGACGTTCTCCTCTCGAGCAACGAGGTAGGTGCACGCAGCAGCAACGCCTGCAATGGAACGGCCAGTGACGTACCCCTTGTCAGATAGACGGCGGTACAATCGGGCGACCTCTTCTTGCATGGCAACTGGGAGTTGTGAACGATCACGGATGAATTGGTTGGCTTTGACGAGGTTACGCTCTCGACTCTTGCGCGTCTTTGAGCGTTCATCGATAATTCGACGACGACGCCATTCTCGACGACTTTGGCTTGAAATCCCATGACGGCTTGCTGCCCCAGTGTTCAAATCACGAACATCGATGGTTGTGTTGAGTCCACGGTCAGCGAGGGTGTAGGTCATTGGCGCTCCAACTCGGGAGCGATCTTCGCCACGGTCTCGCTGGGTCCACTCGGCACCAGGGTCGAGAACATTCTCTTCGACGACAAGGCCACAGCTGTTGCAAGTGACCTCGCCACGTGTCGTATCAAGACTCCAATCGACCGCTGCACATTCCTCGCATGGCCGGGTGTGGCCTTCGAGGACTCGTCGTTCGCTTGAGACATTTGTCTCTTTTTGTGACCGTTCGTTTCCGCTATCAAAACTTGCACTCATCTTCTCAACTCCAGGTATAGTAATTGTATTCAAGACTATTTAAACATTTGTGTTTAATGCATCAGGTTTGTTATTGAGCAGGGTGCCGATTGTTACGAAAGAGCAGACGATTCCTACCAACAGAAAGAAGATTGAACGACAGTATATGAACGTATGTTCAATTGACCCAATCGAGTCCCATGCAAACGACGAAGTCAAAGCGTATAGTTCAAGGACATTCGTTCACTCGTTTCGGTTGAACAACATGCCAGCGACAGTCATTTTAGGAGCGCAGTGGGGTGACGAAGGCAAAGGAAAGCTTGTCGACCGTTTGGCTGAACAAGCGACTTGGGTTGCACGTTTCCAAGGTGGAAACAATGCAGGACACACGGTCGTCATCGGTGATCGTGTTCTCAAATTCCATCTCTTACCGTCGGGAATTACTCGACAAGAATGTTCGCTTGTCCTTGGTGACGGCATGGTCATCGACCCGTGGGTCCTCAACACCGAAGTCGAGAATTGGATCAAAACAGGCGGAGATGACCCAAGAGGGAACCGATTGTTTGTCTCAGAACGAGCCCACATCATTCTTCCATACCATCGGGCCATGGACAGTCTCGACAAAACAATCGGAACCACTGGTCGTGGAATTGGTCCAACCTATTCGGACAAAATCAATCGAATCGGTCTTCGCTTCGGTGATATTGCAGAAGTCGTTCAAGACAGTTCATGGGCTGAAACGACCGCACACCGCATGAACAAATCGCTTGAAGCAGCAGGTTCCGATGTACGCATTGATGCGTCAACGCTCGCAAGTGAGGTAGAATGGATTCATTCCACCTACGCAACGAGCATTGCGAACACTGGGCTGATGCTTGATAACGCACTCAAACTCGATGAGCATGTGATTCTTGAAGGTGCACAAGGTTGCTTATTGGACATCGATCAAGGGACCTTTCCGTTCGTAACCTCCTCCGTCACTTCACGAGGAAACGCAACGCATGGCGCAGGTATTCATCCAGGTCATGTCGACGATGTCATTGGCATCACCAAAGCCTACATCACTCGTGTTGGAAACGGTGCAATGCCGACTGAACTCGAGGATGACGTTGGAACACACTTAGGAACCGTTGGTCATGAATTTGGAACCACAACTGGTCGCAAGCGACGCTGTGGTTGGTTTGATGCTGTAGTCATGCGTCATGCACACAGAATCAACGGATTCACTTCGCTTGCATTGACAAAACTCGATGTTCTTGGTGGATTGGACGAATTGAAGATCTGTGTCGCTTACGAATTGGACGGTGCTGAAATCACAGAGATGCCAAGTAGCGCATCAGCACTCGCTCGATGCAAGCCAATCTACGTAACCGTTCCTGGATTCGAATCAAAATCACTTGAGGAATGGCTCGTCGTTGCAAAGCATGCCAACGAGAACGGCCTAGGAATCTCAACATTACCACAAGCTGCACAAGACTACGTTCGACAACTCGAATCCATCCTTGGCATTCCATGTTCAAGCGTTGGTGTTGGACCTGATCGTGATGCAACCATCGATTGCCTCTGAGCAATCGCAATGAAACACTCAAAAGGAAGTGTCCACACGGACGGCTGTAAGGGGCGCTTAGCTCAGTTGGAAGAGCGTCTGGTTTGCAACCAGAAGGCCGGGGGTTCAAATCCCCCAGCGTCCACCAACTTCGATTAGTTCTGATTGTTCCGAGAACGATTCCTGTTACGTCGTTTGTTCGAGGGACGTTGTCGGTTGCTGTTTCTGTTGCTCGACTTCTGATTGGACTGTTGAGGTCTGCTCTGTCGTGGACTGCTACGACGTTTGTTCTTATTCGGGTTTGAATTGTTCTTCGAATTACCTGATGTGGCGCTTTTAATTTTACCAGGTTTTTGATTAGGTTTTGGAATTGCTCCGATGAAGTGGAATTCATGTGTGTCATCAACATCGATATCAAAACCAATGAGTTGCTGAATTCCTACCAAATAACCAGATTCCGTATCATCACAAAAGCCGTAGGCAATACCGGATTTTCCAGCTCTTGCAGTCCTGCCAATGCGGTGAACATAACTTTCTGGTTCATTGGGTAAGTCGTAATTGAACACGTGCGTGATATCGTTCACATCAATGCCACGACTCGCAATATCAGTCGCAACCAACATCTTGATGTCTCCCTTTTTGAAACTGGCTAATGCCTTTGTTCTCGCACTCTGGCTTTTGTTTCCGTGTATTGCTGCTGCGTTGATTCCGCTCTGAGCAAGTTGTTTGACCAAACGATTTGCTCCATGCTTGGTCCTTGTGAACACGATGCCTTTGCTGACCTTCTCTTGCTTAATGATCTTGACAATCAGCCGACGTTTGTCCGCCTTCCTTACGAACATAATTTTCTGAGCAATACGGTCGACAGTGACTTCTTCTGGGCTGACATCAACCTTGACTGCGTTGTGCAGGAACGAGGCTGCAAGGTCAGCAATGGATTTCGGCATCGTCGCACTGAACAACAGGTTTTGCCGTTGTTTAGGGAGAAGATTGAGGACCTTTTTGATGTCTCTGATAAAGCCCATATCCAACATTTGGTCTGCTTCATCCAGGACAAAAAATTCTACCCTTCCCAAATCGATGTGGCCTTGTCCGATCAGATCGAGCAATCGCCCCGGCGTTGCAACCAACACATCGATGCCTTTCTGCAATGCTCTAACCTGAGGGTTTTGATTCACGCCACCAAAGATGACTTTGTGTCGAATGTCCAAATGTTCACTGTATGCTGAAAACCGTTCATCAATTTGTGCTGCTAGTTCACGAGTTGGGGACAAAACAAGAGCCCGAATGTGACGTGCACCATGTTGCTTCTTCCGGCTCATGACCTGCAACACGGGCAAGGCGAATGCTGCTGTTTTACCCGTTCCGGTTTGAGCCACCCCGAGAACATCTCTTCCATCGAGGAGCGGAGGAATGGATTGAGATTGAACTGGTGTTGGTGTCGTGTATCCTTCCTGTTCAACAGCAAGAAGCAGTTGTTCAGATAATCCGAGCGATTGAAAGTCATGCATGTTTTGTTCCCCATTAGAGTCACAAATTGCAACAATGCTAACTCCTAGAATTACTGCTGTTATGCTTATCACCTAAAACTAGGTAGGTCAAAAACCCCTTTTCCTGTATGTTCTGTTGGGTCGCAACATTTGCCGTGAGACAACAGAATGATTTTTTTTTCCAAATTTTAGAGGAAATTTCCTGATTTTATTTAGTACTTCTTGATTCTGCTTAAGTAAGAGCCGTTGTAGGAAACAACATGTCGTACGCACCCGAGGACTATAATTTTGGAAAACCATCGAACTACACCTTTGCTGAATTCATAACAGCAGCAAACGATGAGGCAAAGAAAATGTTTGTTGAAGCGTATGGCCACATGCTCAATTACAACCATGAACAAGCGATTGCCTGCTTCATGGCATGTACAGAACTCGATCCGAACTGCGCAATGGCTTGGTGGGGAATCGCTTACTGTGTCTCTTCAAACTACAATTGGTCTCCTGGACTCGGTTCGGGCTACGATCCAATTCAACAGGCATTGAAGGTTATGGGTCATTGTTCAGAACTTGAACAAGATCTCATCCGTGCGCTGTCTACTCGCCACTCCGAGGAGGCTCGAGATGCAGCAGACCCATCGGTCCTTAACATGGGTAACGACCCTGAACTGAACGTTGCATTCGCTGAAGCCATGGCTCCATTGTACAAGAAGTACAAGGAAAATCTCGACGTGACTGCAATCTATGTTGAGGCTCTGATGAATCTCAAGGCTTGGCAACTCTGGGACAAAAACACGGCTACTGGCGAAATCACACCTGCGGATGACAACACACTCCTCCTTGTTCAAATCATGGAAGACGCTTTCGAAAACAGTGAAGAGGCCAAGGTTCATCCTGCTCTTTGTCACCTTTACTGCCACGCATTAGAACTTTCACCGTTCCCTGAACGAGCACTTCCAGCAGCCGATGTCCTTCGCACTTGCATGCCTGGTCTCGGTCACTTGGTTCACATGCCTTCACACATCGATGCTTGGGTTGGACAATGGAAGGAAGCCATTGACTGCAACATTGCTGCAGTCGAGGCGGACGATCGCTACGTCGAACTCACAGGTAACGAATCGCAATTCTACAAGTTCTATCGAATGCACAACCATCACTTCGTCGTGTGGTGTGCCATGTTTGATGGCCAATACGAGACGGCCCTGAAGTATGCTCGCAAGGCCGTTGATACGCTCCCTGCTGGTGACGAAAACGGCGGTGTTCAATTCATGCTCGCTGGAATCATCCCTATGGGTGCCATATTCTTGGAATCCTATGTGACCATGCCTTGGCACGTCATGATTCGCTTTGGCAAGTGGGACGAAATCCTCGCTGAGCCAATGTACGATGACAAGGATGTGTTCCCTGCAACCATCGCTACGCAGCACTATGCACGTGGTGTTGCGTATGCCTCCAAGGGTATGGTTCCTGAGGCAGAAGCTGAGCAAGTTCTGTTCAAGGAAGCGTTGCAGAATCCTGCACTCGCTGGTCGCATGATGCACAACAATTTCATGTATCAAGATCCAGCAGAAGGACCTTCAATTCTCAATGTGAACGCTTCGATTCTCGAGGCTGAAATCGAGTACCGCCGCCAGTTCCTTGCAAAGGCGAACGGTGAGGACTACGACTTCACAGCAGCCTTTGATGAGTTGCGACGTGGTGTCGATCTCTCGCTCAACCTTGCTTACAACGAGCCATGGGGACAGATGCAACCCGTTCGTCACATCCTTGGTGCATTGCTCCTTGAGCAAGGACACATCGAAGAAGCGGAAGAGGTCTATCGTGCTGATATCAAACTCTGGAAGGACAACATGTGGGGTCTCCTCGGTCTGAAGCTCTGCCTCGAAGCCCGTGGCGATGCTCCTGAAGAACTTGCAGAAGTTACTGCACTGTTCAATGAACGCAGTTCCCGTGCTGACATCGTTCCTGCAAAGACCTGCTTCTGTGCTCAGGATGCATTGGCGAAGTCCTGCTGTGACTGATTCCCTCTTTTGTTCGGCTCAATTGCTAAATAGCCGGCATAGGTATGTGTCAGCATGGTAGGGGAAGTCGTCGGCGAACTCGCAATAGCAGCATTAGGTGATGAATCGCTTGAGGAAATCGGCAATAAAGTTGAGAAGGTCACCAAGCGATTTTCATTTTTACGACATGTCGTAGTACCTCTCTTCATCATTGGATGGAGCATCTATTTCCTCTGGTTTTATTGAATCAATCTTGATGGCATAACATACAAGAAGACAGAAACAATCGGCGATATCGATGGACATTGAAACTGCGGCAAACATCGGTGAGGCTGTTAGCGGCATCGCCATTTTGTTTACGCTCTTGTTCAGTCTTCGTCAGATGAAGCATTGGAACGAAAATCGACGCTATGAAATCGGTCGAGATCTTGCTGCCCACATGAACAATCCACTCGTTCATCGTGGTTTTTCTGTGAGTACCGTCAAACTCCATGATGAGTTGACCCCACAGGAGTTAAACGACCTCACTCGAGAGGAAAAGGATGCAATGAATGCATTGATGATAGGTATGAACAACATTGGTGTTCTTGCGAAAAACGGCCACCTCTCGATGGATTTGGTCGATGACTTCTGTGGTGTTTACTTCCGAATGTTTGCAAGCAGGTGGCGTCGTGTCATTCAGATTTTTATGATGATCAACACTGCCAAACACGAAGAACCAGTTGATGGTGTTTGGTCAGGTCTGTTCTGGTTGCTTGATCGCTACCACCCGATCGAATACACCGGCGTTGAAGACTCTGCCTGAAGGCGTTAAATCTCAAATTTGTGTTGCTACGTTGGGGATAACTATTTGATTCAATTTGATTAAACATAACCATGGCAACCACATTGCAAGAGAGTCGCACAGCCCGATTCGGAACACTTTGTACACTCTACTTTTCTCAAGGTATCCCTTGGTTCTTCGTTGCCACTGCATTGGTCACCTTCCTTGTCGATGAACATGGGATGACAGACGATGAGAAACTGCTGCTCGTGTCGATGGGTATGCTACCATGGATCATCGGTAAACTGATTCTAGGTCCAATGATTGACCGAATTCAATTTAGATCAATGGGTCGACGTCGGCCGTGGGTTTTGATTTCACAGTTGGGTATGGCTGTAACAATTGCTGCTTTCCTCCTGATTGAGGACCCTGCAGAGGACTTGCAAATGCTAGGTCTCTTCTTCTTGATTCACAACATCTTTGCTGCATTGCAAGACGTAAGTGCCGATGCTTTGGCCGTTGAAGTCCTTCCTGAGGGTGAAATTCCGTTGGCAAACGGTCTCATGTTTGTGGCGAAAGGATTTGGAGCAATGTTTGCTGTTTTGGTCTTGGGAAGCATTCTACTTGATTCCGGTTTCCAGGCAGCACTCTTCGTGCAGCTTCCAGTCCTTTTCCTGATTATGCTCGTTCCATTGTTTGTGCTTGAAAAGGAGGATGACAAATTCTTGCCATGGAGCAAGAGTGTTGGAAACGAAAGCGATGCATCGGATGAAGAAGTCATGAAATTTGGTGAAATCATCAGCGGATTCAAGGCGGCTATTTCGAACCCTGCGCCACGTTGGGCTCTTCTCCTTTGTACCATCATGTGGATTGGTGGAGGAATGGGTACTGGCATGGGAATCATTGACTTTCAATGGGAATTTATCTTTGTTGATGAACTGAATTGGGACGCTGAGCGATATCTCGAAATCAAGGCATTACCGGTCTTTTTGTCAACCATGGCAGGCTTCCTTGTGGGTGGCATCCTTGGTTCAAAATTTGGTTCACATCGCGTCCTCCTTTCAGCGGTCGGTGTTGGTACGCTCATGACAATCGTCTGGTCAGCCAGCCGCAGCAACTGGAGCGATGAAACGTTCATGACAGGTATCTGGCTCTTCTGGACCCTGATTTGGGCCATTGTTGGCGCAAACCTACTCGCTCTGCTTATGTCCGTCACCACGAAGGAGTTGGGCGGTACTCAGTTTTCGATTTACATGACACTCATCAACGTGGGTGCATTTACAGGAAATGCCCTTTCTCCAAGAGTTCTCGATATGGTCAATGGAAGCTATGCAAATCTGTTCTTGGTTGGTGCTGCTTTCCAGGGTCTTGTTTTCCTTGTTCTTCTCGGAATGGGACGTCGTCTCCAGGCAACTACAGATTCAGCCCCATCGAGTGTCATGATTTCTTCTGCCGCTGGCGCAGTGACTGAAGCCGAGTGATGGAATAGCATGGATCTCGAAGCAGCAGCAAACTTGGGTGAGGCTCTAAGTGGCCTCGCCATCATGTTCACACTACTTTTTGGTATTCGTCAAGTTATGGAAGTGAATCGGAATCGACGCTATGAGATTTCTCAAACCATTGCACAATCGCTAGAAAACCCATTGGTTCAACGAGGCTTTGCTACGTTTGGTGCAGTTATCAGAAACAATGCAACCCCTGAAGAGTTGATGGCTCTCACAAGGGAACAAAAGGATGCATCGAATGCGGTTATCGTTTTGATGGCAAATCACGCAGTAATGACCTACCATCGCAACCTTTCGTTCGATCTTGTCTATTCCTTCTACAATGGTTACCTTTCTTTGATTGGGCCAAGCATGCGACGATTGATGGAAATGACCGAGATGGGATATATGATGCATGAAGAGAGTGGTGTCACTCAAGAAGATGGCATGGGAACATTCCACTGGGTACTGTGGCTTCTCGATCGGTTGGAAGAACATCACAAAGCTGACGAATACAAGCCTCATTTGAATCAGAAAGATTGGAAGCCTTAGAACTCGTGATTTTTGAGTGATTTACTCCATAAATCACATGACGTCGAGGGTCTCTAAACCATGGGACATTGTGGGACTTTAGGCTATGAAGTTAAGTCCTCTATTGAAATATGTACATTATGGAAGGTGACTTGAAGACAGGACATCCTCTACGCTGGAGGATTCTGGCGCTTATGAGCGTCAGCCTCGTTGTGGTCATGTTGAACAATGTCACGCTCAACGTTGCTCTGCCAGAACTCTCCGTTGACCTTGATGCAGACAATACTGAACTCCAGTGGATTCTAGACGCCTATGCACTTGTCTTTGGCGGTGCACTCCTGACGATGGGTGCCATTGGTGATCGGTTTGGTCGACGCTCCGCTTTGCAGGTTGGGCTGCTCATCGTTGGTACTGCATCAGCTTGGACTGCTATGTATGCTGAGACCAGTGGTGAAGTCATTGCTGCTCGTGCAGTCATGGGACTTGGTGCTGCAATGATTATGCCATCAACACTGTCGATTGTTGTCACCGTTTTTCCGCCTGAAGAGCGACCAAAAGCCATCGGAATATGGGCTGCAATGGCTGGCATAGGTGCTCCAATCGGACTCTTTGTTGGTGGCTGGGCCGTCCAAACTTTCGACTGGTCCATGGTGTTCTGGATCAATGTCCCAGTTGCACTCGTTTGTATCCTGCTTTGTGCAATCATCGTTCCAGAATCGAAAGATGGTAAGCAAACAAAACTGGATCCAATCGGTTCGCTCCTCTCGATTGCAGCATTGGGTACATTCTTGTTTACGATTATTGAGGCGCCAAATCTTGGATGGACCTCGACCGAGACGCTCCTTCTCACTGGATTGGCTGCGATTCTGTTGTTCCTCTTTGCCATGTGGGAGCGACGCGTGGAACATCCAATGCTACCAATGTCGTTTTTCAAAGAGCCTGGGTTTGTCACTGGATTGATTGCTGTTAGCCTTGCTTTCTTCGTGATGTTTTCGTTTATGTTCACACAAATGCTCCATTTCCAATTGGTTCGAGGTCATGAAGCATTGAATGCAGCACTCCATCTCCTGCCGCTTCCGCTCGGCCTGATGCCTGCTGCAGCGAACAGTGATCGTCTTGTCGACAAGTTTGGTCGCCACCGCGTCGTTTCTGCTGGGCTGTTCCTCCTTACGATCGGCATGCTCCTCTTTGCCACGCAAGTGACCATCGAATCGGATTACATCGTTATGATGGCGGTGTTCTTCATCCTAGGAATCGGGATGGGGCTTACTATGGCTCCATCGACGAGTCTCATCATGGAAGCGATTCCTGCAGACAAAGCAGGTGTGGGTAGTGCAACCAACGATGCAAGTCGAGAAATTGGTGGTGCAATGGGTATTGCCATCGGTGGCTCACTGTTGAATGAATTCTATCGCGATTCATTTGTCATGCCGGAGAGTATCGATGCAAGCACGCTTGCAGCTGATCCGAGCGTTTCCTTCCCAGCAGCCATTCGAATTGGGGAACAATTGCGTGATTTGGGCGTGCCCGGTGGACAAGAATTGATCGATATCGGACGTGAAGCTTTCATGACTGGAATGACGTCTTCAGCAGCGGGTTCTGCAGTCATTTCCCTTACTGCGGCAGTCATTGTCTATATGTGGATGCCGAAATCAAAGCGCATCATAGAAGACGAATAATCACTCGATTTCAATCTCTTTCGGGTGCTGAGGGGGGAATGCAATCAGACTTGCAAACCAACCGATTGATGCACAGACCACAATGGAACCAATCGTTGAATGGATGCTCCATCCGAACGGAATGACGTGGATGTTGACACCTTCAATCCAGTAAGATGTATCTGCAATGTCGCCTACACTGATGAGTCCATAGATCATGAAAACAATGACTTGGCTCGCTGCCATTAATGGAATGTAGACCTTTGGACCAATACGGTCGTAGCCAAGGGCTACGATTTCAGCAACGATGGCGAGTGTTAATCCCATCGTCAAGTTGTTCGAATCAAATTCTGAATAGACCCAGACACCAACGGCATGGAACATAAACAGTGTGAACATAGCGCCACGGGCAGGCGTCCATCGTTGAAGGAAGATGGCAAGAACTGCAGATGTCAAAGCGGCTTGAATGAAGAGTGATTTGAGTCCTTGCTCGAGTGCAAAGTTGTAATCTTGATTGTCGCAGAAATCGAGGCTGCCCGAGTAACAGTAACTCTGCAGTGGAGCAAACCAGAGATTTGCGTACCGAACCATGAGGAGCGCCACACACCATGCAGCACCGGCGCCAAAAACGATCAACAGTTGCGAGGAAAGTCCATTCTTTCCGGAGGTTGCATCCGCCCACGCAGACCAAAGCGGTGCAGTCACGGACATGATCAAACCGATGAACAAACCAATGTGTGTTGGTGAAAGCAAGATGTCCGTGTTCTCTTCAACACCGAGCGTTTCGTGCCAAATCAAATCACCAAATCCAGAAACTGCAAAGATGATGATTCCATACACGCCGGCTCGATGATGGATTTCGACACCTTTGAGCGTACTGAACGGTTCTCGAATGAGTTGTTGGATGCCTCCAACTGGTAATATGGCATAGAAGATGTAGGCTCCGTAAGCAGCAGCGCCCGAATACCAAACAGCGTGCCATGGCGTGAAGAACGTGTCATCGACATTTCCTGCAATGTGAGCGAATGCATCAATGAGGAGCCCAGCTAGGCACCATAATCCAAGAAACAAAACAATTGGATCGTAGAATTTCTCGCCAATCTTTGGCAATCCTTTCCAACGCTTGTGCAAAACAAATGCGAGGATTCCTGCAAGGATGAGAAGTCCAAAGAAGATGAATGGGAAACCAGTGTAGAAGTGCCCACCGCCGTGCGTTCCTGCCATACGCTGACATTGAACGATGCGTTATAGAAGATGCAGTATCAACGGCGTTACTTTGTAGGATTATTCCTCTTCTTCAAGAGCCGCCGTAAGTTCAGAGAGGTCGATTCGGTTGTCCTCGTTGGCATCCAATGCCTTGATGATCATCGACACTTGACCAGGCGACAATGCGTCTCCAAGGTGCTCAAGAAGCCCCTTGTACAATTCAGGACCGTTGATTTCGCCGTCATCGTTTGCATCGATGGAAGAGAAGACGTCTGCTGCAGTTTGGTTGCTTTCGTTCATTGCATTTTTCAGGTTCGAAATTGCTTCATCAACGGTCCATGAATCATCGTTTGACATATCCTCCCGTCGTATCGTTCGTTGAATAAAGGTTCCGAACTTGTCTTTGATTATAGAAAAGTAGCATTCCGTAAGGTCATTATGTAGAGGATAAGTGGGCGAACCATGCGAACAAAGGCAGTATTGCTCGCCCTGCTCATGGCTACCGTTTCTCTTTCAGGTTGCTTTGGCGAAGAAGAAATTATTCCTGAACCCGTTCCAGTCGTGGAAGATGAGCCTCGTGTCTTTGTCACGGACAAAACAGGGGCTTCCCTCGATATGACACCAATCAACATGACGTTCCAATTCAGTGATGTTGGAGAAACTGGGAAAGAACCCAGCATTGGTATAACGTCGAGTGGCTGCATTTTCTTCATTGCCATGGAGAAGGTCATGCGTTCCTGTGATGGTGGTCAGTCTTGGGAAGAGTCGCAAGATCCAGTCGCATGCTCTCCAACAACCAGTGATCCCTACGGTTGGGTCGACCCAATCACAGACCGTGTTTTCGGTGTTCAAATGATTGGATTGGAAACATCATGGATTTGTTGGAGCGATGATGATGGTCAAACGTGGATGGGCAACCCGCACGATTCTGGAACAACACCACTCAACGATCACATCAAACTGGCAAGTGGCCCTTGGACGGATTCAGGCTATGGAGCCCTCGGACAATTTACGAGTGGATTTTACGAGACAGCCGTGTACTACTGCTACAACAAACTCGCAGGTATCTTCTGTTTCACAAGTTTTGATGGTGGTGCGACCTTTGCCACTGGTGGTCAAATCATTGGCCTCGCTACAACCAATGGGGGGCTTCATGGAGCGATTTCCACGGCTCCTGATGGCACTGTCTACGTTACGCCTCGTGTAGCAACACCAACCGTGATTGTCTCGAAAGACAACGGTTTCTCGTGGTTTGAGCGTACGATGGGCAGTGACGCTGGAACACCAAATCCACGGAAGAATTCTGAGGTTTCTACCGATACCGATTCCAATGCATACCACGTATGGACCGGTGCGGACGAAGGCGTTTACATGTCGAGGTCAACGGATTCCGGCGAAACATGGGAACAAGAGAGCATTCGTATCTCACCAGCAGGTGTGATTTCGACGGTTTTCCCACAAACCGATGCAGGCGACCCTGGTCGAATCGCCATCACCTACCTTGGTAGCGAGAACACCGAGATGCTCAATCAATCCGATATTGACGGGAATCCTTGGAATGGCAACGCCCATTATGCTCCGAACAATGCAACCTATCACCTCTACATCACGTTCAGTCTGAACGCTCTCGATGAGAATCCTACCTTCCACACCTATCGTGTCACAGATGATCCTGTTCAAGTCGGTTCGATTTGTTTGAATTCTGGTGATTGCCGAGACATTGGCGGTTCAAACCGTAACCTGCTCGATTTCAACGACTTGCACATCGACCGACAAGGACGTGTCTACGTTGCATTTGCTGATGGTTGCACAGATGGCTGTGCTGACAATCCCAACGCTACTGCCTCAGATTCGAGAGATGGTCGTGGCGCTGTTTATTATCTGGCAACAGGGCCAAGTCTCTATGTTGCGGATGGAGAACTTGATCCGCTCTATTGATTCAAACCGATGCAATCGGTTGGTTGAGTTTGATGGATTGCATCAATTGCTTGAATTCAATTCGAGCCTGAGCAATCTGCTCCTTGCACGCTTTGATTCGTGCCTTGTGGGCTTCCTTGCGTTCCTTCCAAGCCTCTTTCGATTCTTTCTTTCGTTCCATCTTCGCAAGTTTGTATTCTTCTCTCCGCTTCATCAAATCGGTGAAACCTTTTCGAAGTTGTTGAACGCAATGAGTGAGTTTTGCTTGAACTTCACTCGAAACATCCTCGCTTCCTGGTGACTGTTCGAACGCTGTCTTCATCTTCTGAGATTCAATCGACTTCTTTGGAATCTTGTGCAAATCTTTGGTCATGCCGAACCATGATGCAATCTTAATCCACCACTTTGATGGGTCCCAATGATACCACTTGTGCCCATTTCGATAATCTGCTTGGAATGTGTGGTGGAAGTTGTGATATCCTTCTCCAAATGTGAGGAAGGAGAGAATTGGTGAGTCACGGGACGTGTTCGCTGTTGAGTACGGTTGTGTTCCCCAAGTGTGCGCAGCTGAATTGATGAGGAAGGTGGCATGATGGACAACGACAACGCGAAGGAAACCACCGTAGATCATACCTCCTAGGAAACCATGCGTTCCACCAAGCGCAAGATATCCGACTGCACCAGGCAAGACGATTCCGACCAAGAAACCAATGAGGAAGATGTGGCGATCTTGCCAAGCGAGGATTTTGTCGGCTTGAAGATCTTCAACGTGCTCAACGATTTCCTCTCCTTGGTCGACCATGACCCAACCCATGTGTGCCCACATGAAACCTTTCTTGACCGTGTATGGATCTTCTTCTTCATCGGTCTTTAGATGGTGTCGTCGATGATCGCTGCACCACTTGATGGCTGAATTCTGGAACGCTGCTGCACCGAACAGCGCGTAGAACAAACGCATTGGCCACGCCGCTTTGTGGGTACGATGACTGAACAGGCGGTGATATCCAGCCGTAATTGAAAGGCCACAAGCGAGGTAAAAAGCGACGAAGATGAGTGGTTCGACCCAGGAAATTCCGTATTGCAGACTGTAGAAAACGACGCTTGCAATGGCTAAGAGCGGCATTCCGATGAGGAAACTTGAGTTGATGATGTTGAGGGAATTTCGGTGTTCCATAGCACACCGATTTGCTTGGACTCTTTCATATTGTCTGTTATTTGTTGAAACAATGCCGTAATCTTGCTGAAGTCGATTTGAACCAGACAACTGAGGTATAGGTGCTATCCTTTTATATTCGGGTTCGCCGGATTTTGCTTAGGGTTACCATGGACTATCAGCAGTACCTCGATGAAATCAATGCCCTCAACGATTACATTCGTTTGGCGATCGCTGTTGGGCTCACTCTGTTTTCGCTCGTGCTTGCCAAGTACGCAGTTATTCGTCCTTGGTGGCGTTTTGTGACCTCAACGGAGGCCGACTGGGATGATTATCTTCATCGCCCACTCGCAAACCGAGCCTATGCCTTGATTCTCGCAGTCGGTGCACAATTGACCATTCGATGGATTATGACGACGTCCAGTTCTCTCTATGAATCATCTGAGCCTGTCTTTGCAGCGTTTTACGTTATCCTCAGCGCTTCGATTTTGAGCGTCTCCATCAAGCATCTTATTCCAGTGCTGATGGATCAATTCAGTTCCCAAGGAAGCGTCACAGTCTCTGGTAGCAATTCCATTATCGTCTTTTTCTTGCGAGCAGTCGTATGGTTTGCAGGTTTGTACTTCGCCCTCAACCAACTCGGCATCGAATTGTTTGGAATTCTTGCTTCGCTTGCTGTTTTCTCGTTGATCATCGGTCTAGCTGTTCAACAGACACTCGGAAACATCGTCAACTCCTTCCTCCTTGCTATCGACCGACCCTTTGAGGTTGGCGACCGAATTGAGGTCGAAGGGACATGGGGTTCCGTCGTTTCCGTTGGCATTCTCTCAACGAAGGTTCTCGACCGAGATGAGCGCCTCGTCGTCATCCCGAACAACACGCTCGTTGAGTCCAAAGTCATCAATCATGCACGTGGTGGTGGCGATGGTGTCGCACGTCGCATCTCGATTGTTCTCGATATTGGCGTTGATTATCGAGAGGACATTGACCACGTCAAGTACACATTGCTTCAACTTGCAAAGGAGTGCCCATACGTCATCAACAAGCCAGAACCACGAATTCTGCTTCACGAACTCGCAGACTTTGCGAAGGTCTTTCGCGTGTACACATGGGTCGAAGATTACAGTGATGAATACGTTGCACGTGACTGGCTCTTGCGCAACATTGACGAACGATTTGGCAAGGAAAACATCAACATTCCATTCCCAACATCTGTCGAATTGTCCGATAGTGTCTACGAACAAGCAGAGGTTACCAAGCAACGCTCTGCAAAGCGAAAGATGGTCCAAGAACGCAAGAAACTCGATGAGTCTCGACTCAGTGCCCGTGCGGAAATCGAAGAAATCACTGAGAAACTCAAGGATGCTGAACTTTCGAAGAAGGATCGTGCAGCACTTGAGGAGCGTCAACGCGATTTAAACACTCTACTGTCACAGTTCGACCGTGATGGAGACTGACGATTTCACACGATAATGCTGCGGTGAATTGAAACCATTTGGCGCAATCGCAACGCTATGACCGGTACGGTTGAGCTCACAAATCCTGAGCGTCGAATGCTGCGCGCTATGCTTGCAGCAAGCAACGACGTTCATTCGCTCGACCAAATTATGAATGCGTGCGATTGGAACGACCAAGCGGTCGCTGTAGGGGCCGGTCAAGGTTTGAGTGACAAAGGATTCGTTGAAGTCCAAGAAAGTGTACAACGTACGATTCATCCTGGGCAAGAAGGCCACAATGCCATCGCCAACGGGCTGCTTGAAGCACGACTTTGGTCATGGATTTCATCGCAAGACGAGCCAACGATGGCCAAGTTGCAAGCCAAGTTCGAACGTCACGAAGCAGGCCCTGGTGTTGGGCTGTTGAAGAAACTCGGAGTCCAACTTGAATCAGGAACATTTGTGTGTGAGGATACGTCATCATTGAAGTCAGAACTCCAAGCACGTGGCATGTTCCTTACATCGCTACCTGCTGACGAAGAGGATCTCTCCGAACGGCTTCTTGCCCACTTCAAAGGGCGCAAACAACTGATTGAAGTCGTTGAACATCGGACGCGAACATGGTCGTTAACAGATGCCGGAAAAGCTATGTCGGACGACGGTCTTGAAGAGCGCAAACAGATCTCTGAGATCACACCAGAACTGCTTCAGTCTGGTGAGTGGAAGGATGCTGACTTCCGAGCCTTCGATGTGACCCTTGAATCCGCAACACCTCGAACAGGACGCTCGCATCCGATGCAAGAACTCATTGAACGCATACGACGCATTTTCCTAGAAATGGGATTCTCTGAGTTGGTCGATGATTATGTCCAAACAGCCGGTTGGAACATGGACGCCTTGTTTATTCCTCAAGATCATCCAGCTCGAGAGATGCAAGACACGTTCTATCTTGATGAACCAAAATCGTTGGAATTGGATGCGGACTTGATTCAGAAGTGGAAAGACATCCACGAGCATGGGGGAGATACTGGCTCGATGGGATGGTCTGGATCGTTCTCTGAAGAGGTCTCCAAGCGTGGTCTTCTTCGTACGCATACAACGGTCAATACGATTCAACATCTCGCGCAGAATCCAGACAAACCATGTCGAGTGTTCTCGGTCGATCGTGTGTTCCGGAAGGAAGCCATCGACAGCACGCATCTACCCGAATTCCATCAGATTGAAGGCATCATTATGGAACCTGGAGCCAATCTTCAGATGCTCGTTACAACACTGAAAACCTTCTACGCAAAGATGGGCTATCCTGAAGTCAGAGTTCGCCCAGCTTACTTCCCATACACGGAGCCAAGTCTTGAAGTCGAAGTCAAGTGGAAAGGCAAGTGGCTCGAACTTGGTGGTGCAGGCATTTTCCGTCCTGAAGTTACCGAACCACTCGGTATTACATCCCCCGTTTGTGCTTGGGGAATGGGGCTTGAGCGTCTCGCTATGCTCGTTCTTGGCTTGGATGACATTCGTCAATTGTACATTTCT
Source organism: Candidatus Poseidoniaceae archaeon (assembly GCA_049598575.1). Lineage (GTDB taxonomy): Archaea > Thermoplasmatota > Poseidoniia > Poseidoniales > Poseidoniaceae > MGIIa-L2. The sequence goes on from JBMYNT010000034.1 coordinate 20,690, forward strand.
GATCTTGAGTGGTTGCGCAATCAACCGTTGATTTGATGTCGGCCGAACGCTGATAAACTGCAACATCAAGCACTAACCATGTCACAAGGCATGCATCTATCAAACACTGAGACAATTCCTGGTAAACTCATCACTGCATCGTATGGGTTGGTCCAAGGGTCAACCGTACGCGCAAAGAACGTCTTCAAGGACTTCGGTGCAGGATTGAAGAACATGGTTGGTGGAGAACTCAAAGCGTACACTGAATTGCTCCAAGAATCACGAAACGAAGCTCTTCAGCGCATGATGCTGGATGCTCAAGCACGTGGTGCAAACGCCATCGTCAACGTTCGATTCGCAACATCCTCTGTTTCTGGTGGCGCTGCTGAATTGTTCGCTTATGGAACTGCAGTTACTGTTCAATGAGGCGGTCAATTGAATCTCATCGTTTTCCTCTACGTTGCACCGTTCATCATATTCACGGTGATGCCAACTCTGGGGTCTTGGTTCTTTGGAAACTGGCATCAAGGTCGAATCATCGATCAACTTGCACACGATGAAAAGGCTCTCAATGACGCTGGTGCCGGACATCCTCTCAACAATCTTTCAAAGCCAAGTCAACCAACAGATGTTGAATCATCCTTGCTCGTGATGTCGAGTATTACCGTTGGTCCTTCATGGTGGCAAATGATTCTTGGCGGATGGAAGAACTTCTTCGGGGGGGAAATCAAGTCGTTTGACAAGATGCTTCTCTACGGTCGTCGA
>JBMYNT010000035.1:0-19564 GCA_049598575.1 Candidatus Poseidoniaceae archaeon
GGTTGGGCTCGCAATCGAGTCTGCAAAAGCCATGAGCCAAGTTGCACCTCGTCTGCTCATTCTTGCAGGCGTGAACGGTGTTGGGAAGTCAACCGCAGTTCGAGAAATTGCAGCATCGTCTGGCTTTTCTCGAGTTGTTTCCACAGATGCAATTCGCGAAGTCATGCGGGCATGCATCGACGCAGATGACGATCCTGCACTGTTTCGCTCGTCTTTTTCCAAAGGAGAGAGTGGAGAACCTGTTCTCGATTGGCAACGTGCTTGTGAATCCGTCGAACCTGGCATTACTGCAACCATTGAACGTGCATGTCGAGAAGGCATAGATTTGTTACTTGAAGGAGCGCATATTGTTCCGAGTAATCGTCTCCTGAGAGCATGGAGAGAAGCAGGAGGTATTGCTGTTGGATTGTTGATGCAGGTTGAATCCGAAGAGAAGCATCGAGAGATGTTGAAAACACGTGATGTGCATACCTATCGCAGAGCAGAACGTTATCTTGCAAATTTCGATCGAATCCGTCGTATTCAGGAAGGACTCCAAGAGCGTGCAAAGATTGCTTCATGGCCTGTTGTTGATCCAACATGGGGAAGCGATGTTGATCGTATCAAACACTTCCTCAACCTCGCTTGGAATGAGCACAAGGCGTGATTACAGTTCAACGACGAACTGAATCGGTTTCATCAACATGGCATCGCTGTCAGAAATGCCAAGTTCGGCATCAACTTGGATTTGATTTGAGCCAAGATCCGTCATCGTAATGTTGATCAGTTTCACTTCAATACCACTGATTTCACCATGGCGAAGAAGATCCTCGTGCGATGAGTCCATGGCTTGTGTCACGGATTCAAGGGCTGAGACACCGTTCTCATACCAAATCTCAGCTCGTGCTTCGACAAGGTCTGGCAGGGTTGCTTCAACGTCCTGTGAGGTTCGAATGACGGCATCGCTTGCAACATCGTGAGGTACGGACATCCCTGCGAGTTTGATGGCAAAGATGGCCATCGACAGTAGCGACATCATGAGGACGACACCCGTCGCAAGAAGCATCTGGGCCTTGTCGTCTTTCTGACTCGGACGCATCAGGACGCACCTCCACGAGACCAGACATCGAGACTAATGGTCCAAACATCAGTATCGACCACGAGCAATTGATGCACCGTGACCGTTGCTCCGTTCGGCGTCCCTACTTCCCCATAGGGCGTTGCAGGCATGGCGTTTTGAGCAAGCCAGCAATTGGCTTCCTTTCCGATTGGAAGCATCTCTTGCAAGAGTGTGCATGCATCATCGAAGGCATCCTCTTCCAACAATTCATGCAAACGGCTGTCCCCAATCAATTCTGGAGGCAAGGCCATGGAGGCTGTGATGGCATCTTCACCTGCAGATTCAAGCGATGCATCGATGGCAACCGAACGTGCATCAGGAACATTGACGCGAATGAGGAAGGTTGCTGACATGAAGAACAACCAGAACAGTGTCAACATCTCAAGGATGTGGACTTGGGCCTCCTCGTCCTTGCGCACAGCATCATCCTCCCAAATTGAGAGGCGCAGGTACGAACGTTCCGACCGATGGATTCAGGCCTGGTGGAGCAGTAATTCCGATCAGATTTGGCGTGAATGCAATCACGTTGAACACAACCAGTGCAACAAGAATCATCATCCCTGAATGTTTGAATCCAGCCGAGAATCTTCCCGTCGCCATCAGACCAGCCATGCATCCGTTACCGATGGCTTGCATGGTTACACCATAATAGAAAATTGTCAAGAAAAACAGCGGATCGACGTTCCGGATCTTCATGTTTCCAATGTTCTGGCCTCCGCCGCCGTCATCGGACGAGTTCGAGTTGGCAATTGCAGGAATAAAGACCGTTGAAAGAACAACGATAACACCGAGGAAAACGAAGTATGAAGTCCAAATAACAGCAATATAGGAACCAATCGCTCGTTTCCGTTCACCTTCAAGGAACTTGATTTCACGAGAGTCGTTGGCTGCTGTGACAAGAATATCGGAAATCTTACCACCAGCACGATCGGCTTCTGAAATCAACGAAATCGCACGTTTGACCAGAGGCGTTCCGACGCGTTCAGCGAATTGAAGAATGACATCACTGAACTTGATACCCCACGAAAGCTGGTCGCTCATCTTCTTGACTTCGTCATTCAGCGCCCCATATTCGGACGTTGCAAGCGTTTGGACCGCCACCGTCATGGAAAGACCACCCTTCCAGTATTCTGCAAGGTCACGGAGGAAATCTGGGAACTTTTCTTCGATCTCGTTCTTTCTGTTTTCGACGCCTTCCCAGTAGTACGATGCAGGCCAGAGGAAGAAAAAGAACATCAATCCAAAGAAATTCAAGAAGATGGTTGGATGGACGCTAAGCGGACCAAGGCTGTATTCAGGACCAATCCACAACGATTTGTTGTTCATGTTCGCAGGAACACCATCGAAGTACTCAATTTCCATGTTGAAGGTAAATTCGTTGATTGGGACAGTATCCGATGCGGATTTGACGATCAATTCGTAACGACTACCAGCATCAATGGAGTTCAATTCGATAAGACATTGATCGGAAGCAACACCAGTATTGCCTTGGTAGTAATCGAGCATTTCACCGTACCGATCTCGGATAGCAACAGTGTAGGTCACGGGTTCACTTGCCTCCGCTTCACACGTCATGGTCAATGGTTGCATGACCACTTCCCCACCTGTTGCTTGCGGATCGACTCCAGGGACGTCGAAATTCTTCCCCCGGAACAGAATGTCTTCCCAAGGCTCATCGCTCCATGTCACAATGTCTGGACTGTCCTGCAACAGGGAACATGATTGGTTCTGAGCGTAGGTCGGCTTTGAATTTCCATTGAATGCTTCGTTGTCACCAGTGATGATTCCACAAGCGACGTTGGTGAACATGGGCTCGCCATTGGAAGTTGGGATGAAACCGGAATTTGTTGCCCAAACGACGGCCGTCGTCATACCAAGAAGGATCGAGACGAACAAGATACCATACAACTTGGTCATGGTTGAGTCGTCTTTCGGCAGGTCGAGGTTGACGACAATCTTGTTCTTCTTTTTTCGAGCCAAGTATCGTCACCCCCTACATCTCTTGCTCCTTGCTCGATGTGTACACAAGAACAGCATAAGCAACGTGAATCATCGGTACAAAGCCAAGGACGATACCGTAAAGCATGCCTTCGGACATCTCAGCACCAGAACCGGATACCCAGAACATAATGACAAGCATGACAATCAGGAACAGCGGCATTGCGACAGCGACAACAATGTACGATTCTGCAAGGAGAGCGATCGATTCCAAGAATTGACCAAGACGCGTTCGATTCTCACGCATGTAGTGTTCAGCACGGTTGAGGAAGTAGAGCTTCAATTGACCACCAGCAGTCAAGGTACCGACCATGCCTTGGAAGAACTCAGTGAGCCAAACCGAAGCAGCACGATCGACACTCAATTTCATTGCTGTAATCAAGTCATAACCGAGCAGTGTAACATCTCGATACACCATCGCAGCATCGTCTGCGACGTCACCGTAGATGTCCTTGTTCATGGCAAGGGAACGGAAAATCTTGGCTGGTGTTGCGTTTGCAGCGGACATCGCAGCAGTGTAGGATGCTGCATATGGAAGATATTTCTCAATCATATCGCCACGACGCTTTGCTTCACGCTGCGCACCGCTCTTGTTGAATCTCCATGCGATAACTGGTACGATGATCGCCCCTATCGCCACCAGCAGGACCTTCAGGATTGGAGGGAAGACTTGCGTCTTGTAATCAGGACATCCATTCCCAGGTTTGGATTCATCAATTCGGTCAGGATACCAATACTCCCACTCGAAACAAGGTGCTTCAGAAGCAGGATCCTGTTGACTCTCCCACAAATCGATGACACCGATTTCTGGAATGAAGAACAGAGCAACGAAGCCAATACCGAGTGCAGTGATGACGATTGTGGTGACAAACACTGTGGCCATGTAAACCTCAGGCATCATCGGCATGGATGCTTTAACGAGATTGTCTGAGAGTTCCTTGTCAGCTCTGGCACGCTTCTTGAACACACCACCGAGGAGGCGGTGACAGATGCGTTGCCAAGCGGTTAGATCCATGGATTCACCTCAACGTAGACCATCAACACGGGCAAGAACTTCATTCGGACGGACGTAGTATTCCGTAACGATTTGCGACACTTGGTCAGCCTTTCGAATATCGTTGAGAACGAGCCACTCGAGAATTCGCTTACGGGTTCTCAATTCACGACGCATCTCGTCTTGCGAGAAGTTGATTTTGACCATGATTTTCTCAAGAACGTAGGACTTTCCACTGAAGATGAAATCGTCCGAAGAAACGTCCCAACGGAACACTTCGTTGGTGATGACTTCCATCGAATTCGGGTCGATACCAACAATCTCGACAATCTGCTTCGTACGTCGAACACGCCGTCCGTTGATACGGGTCTGAATCTGGATCGCACAAGCCTCGAGAGCAGGAAGCAAAACACGAGGAATGTCGATTGGTTTGTTCTCCAATCGGTGAACGAGGGACGGTACGGAGTCAGCGTGGACCGTTGAATACGCACAGTGACCTGTTGCCATCGCTTGGAACAGAACGTATGCCTCAGCACCACGAATCTCACCGACAATGATGTATTCTGGCCGTTCACGTAACGCAGCTTTCAACAGCTCGAACTCTCCGATCTCACCTTCGCTCGATTCACCTCCGAACCCTTGTCTCGTCAGACCAGGAACCCAGTTGGGTTGAGGGATGTTGACTTCACGGGTGGATTCAATGGAGACAATCTTCATTTGCCAAGGAATGAAAATGCACATGGCGTTGAGCGTTGTTGTCTTACCGGACGCCGTACCGCCGACAAACAGCATTGGAACTTCATTCTGGAAGGCAATCCAGAGGTAAGCCACCATGAGCGACGACATGGTGCGGAACGCAACAATGTCTGCTGGTGAGAACGGGTCGTCTTTGAACCGTCGAATACAGAAAGCCGAGCCACGGGTGGAAACTTCTCGACCCAGTTTCATGACGATTCGAGAACCGTCCATCAGCGTAGCGTCAAGCAGCGGATCTGCAACAGAAATGTGCTTTCCACAACGTTGTGCGAGTTTGATAACATAGGATTCGAGTTCTTCGTCGGTATTCCAGACACATGTCGTCTCGACCGATTCGAATTTTCGGTGATAGGCGAAGATGGGAACACCTGTACCGTCGAGCGAAATATCCTCAACGTTGGCATCGTTCATCAGAACGTCCATTTGTCCGTAGCCAATCAAGTCACGGCGGATGTAGTAGAAGAGTTTCGACTTGGACTTCTTGGTGATTTTCATACCGTAGGATTTGATGACCTTGTCCATAGCAGTTCGAAGGTAAGCCTCAGGGTTGCCATCGATCTCTTCGATGTTGGCAGTGAGTGAGCGAATGAAGATGTCCATGATTTCTTCACGTTGCTCTTGTTCTTTCTTGGTCATCGGAGGCTCGATGATTTGGTAAATGATGTTGAGCGTTCGCTTGTCACGAACGATGCGCGCAAAGGCATGAGGAGGCATGACTGGGTACTTGTCAAGCTCATCGTACTGGGCACGTTGTTGTGCTCTTTGTCGACCTCGTCCGCCCCCACCTTTTTTACTAGCCATAACAAATCACCGCCGAGACAATCCTTGACAGGTTGCGCCCGACTATAACCTTTGGTTGCCAAACGAGGTCGAGAGGCTCAGATGAGCGTGGCCAACCATGTTCGAATTTGGTTCTGGAATTGAACCAAATCGTCGTTGTTTTCGATGAGGACATCTGCATCGTCAATAAGTTCTTCCAAACCCCATCCTTTTTCTCGCTCATCGCGGGCTTCGAAGGTTGCGATTCCACCGTCCTCGCTGCGTCCACGTGCCATCATTCGCTCGAACCGAATGTCCTTGTCGGTATGAATGGCAACCGATTGGAATCGCTCACCCCATGTTGATTTGAAAACGCTGTATTCTGCCGTTCCGCGAAGACCGTCGATAAGAACCAGTGAGTGCGTGTTGAGCAGTTCATCAACGGCTGCAGTGAGGCGAACTGCGAGAACATCTTCTCCGAACTCTCGTCGCAAGTCGGATGCAACTTGTCCGAACACCTCGGGAACAACTTCGAGTTCCCTTCGTGCAACTTCTTCTCGCACCATATCGCCCATGGAACGGACAGGAATACCGGCTTCCATGAAGACTTGAGCGAATTCGCCCTTTCCAGAGCCAGGCATTCCACAGACGGCCAAGACTCGACTCATGCTTGAAACGCTGTGGCGAGGACTCATCAATGTTGTTAGTTATCAAAGGGCGATTTGCCCCATCGACGATCCATCAGCTTCCACAGCAACCCACTCGCACCAATCAAAGCAAGAGAAACACCTAGCATGCCCCAGAAGCCTTGCTGCATTTGTTCACTGTCGAAGGTGACCGATTCAGCATCAAGACCGTTTTGTCGAACTTGAGTAAACCAGTTCTGATAGAATTCTGTGTCCCCTTGGGTGAAGGAAAGAAGGAACAACATGAGGAGAGGGAAGACTGTACCAATCCAAAACTTGGTCATAATGGCTCCATCGAAGATGGCTTTGTTGGGGCGCAATCCCATCAAAAAGGCTGTCAGAGCAACGATGTAGATCGAATTAGCAAACATGATGATGATGCCAATTGGAAGCGCACCCCATTCATCAAGACGCCATGCCATAATGACGAGGAAAATCAACGAAATCCATGATGTTGCGAGGAAGTAGACGACGACTTTGGCTCGAATCAACTGGGGAACGCTCAATGGGAGTCCGTTCATGAAATCAGGGGAGTCCAGTGCGGTAAGCCACGAGTAGAAATTGAATCCGAAGAATCCCAAGAACGGAGCGTATGAGAGCAAATTGATCGGAATTGGGGCTTCGGCGAAGTCGACCAACCATGCCATTCCGAGAAGGACAAGAAGAGGAACGGAATAAGACACAGTCATCTTCTTGAGGGCTCCTGAACGTCGCAGGTCAACGAATTCCTTCGCAACGAGAAGGCGTACTTCGCCTCGCCCAAGAAAGTTCAAGCGTCGGTAGAACGGTTCGAAGAGATCAGCATGTTCGATGACCTTGGCTTCAAAATCATCGAGAATAAGTACAGCAGAAAGCAAGCCTACCAGTGCGCATCCAATCAATGCGGCTAGAGCAATCCACAGGGCCTGCTCACGTTGAATGGCAAGCCCCCACAGGCCTAGGTCGAGATCGATGAAGCCGATACCGACGGCAATTCCAAGGAACACAATCAGAATTGGCCCGACAATGGTGTAAGGGCGACCTCGCATCCAAAGCGAGGAGGCAAGGAACGAGATGGCAAGGCCTTGAGCGATCGTCGTAAACATGGCCAACCAGGTCCAAGGTAAAGAGGACCACTTGAGTGGTGTCGTAATGGCCCCAAATTCACCGAGAATGATTCCAAGTGCCATTCCGAAAATAATTGGAGTCAAAATCAACAAAGCGTAGTAGACCAATTCCTTGACGAAAAAAGCGTAGTGGGCCATCGAGTTTGGCAACGGCTGAATGGCTGGTGCTGCGATGAGGTGATTCTTGTTGCCGTCACGTTGTGAGATGGCCTCACGGCCACGGAACGCAAACGTTCCCATTCCCAAACTGAAGAACAAAAGAGGTAGGTGCAACGCAAATCGAAGTTGATCCCATGTGAACGATTTCGTATCCATATCGGAAGATTGTGCTGCAGAGTCGCCCACAAGGAATTGCAATCCAACAGTTGTGACCATGGTGACGAGCGTTAAGAGCAGCGGGAACAAGACGACCTGTCGCTTCTTTGCAAAGTCGATGTTTTCCCTCCATTCTTCTCGGAACATGTAACGGAACGTGGTCGAAAAGGCAGCAAAACCACGCTGTGGTTCAAGCAGTTTGACGCCACCGGTTGAGGTTCCTAACGACGATGATGCCGTACCATCGTAGTTTCCAACAACATCATCCCAGTCGCGAGAGACAATGCTGGAGGCGGACATGATCACTCCTCCTCAGCGTTGATTCCTTCTTCCGTATGACGTTCGACTTCCTCGATGGAATGACCAACGAGACGAATGAAGACATCCTCCAACGTCTCGTCTACTGATTCTTTCAGACCGGAAACTGTTCCAGCAGCGAGAACTCGCCCGTGATTGATGATGGCCATTCGATTGCACATACGTTCAGCCATCTCAAGGACGTGCGAACAGAGGAAGATGGTCCCTCCATTTGCAACATGGTCGAGCAACCACTCTCTGCATTTTCTCTGATAAATTGGGTCAAGATTGGCGAACGGCTCGTCCAAAAACAACAACTTGGGCTTGTGGATGAAGGCTGATGCGAGCATGACCTTCTGACGCTGCCCTTTCGACAAGTCCTTGCACATCGTATCACGCTTTTCTTGCAAACCGAACCAATCAAGCCAGTACTCAACCTGCTGGTCGAGATCTTCGAGTCCTCGCAATCGGGCAACGAATTGGAGGAATTCAGTTGGTGTTAGGAACGAAGGTGGCGATTCCGATTCAGGAACAATACCAATGTTCGCTTTGAGTTTCTGGGGTGATTGCTTGGCATCAACACCCAAGACTTCGATCTGACCAATCGATGGTTGCAGTTGTCCGGTCAGGAGCTTGATGAACGTGGACTTTCCAGCCCCGTTGGGTCCAAAGACACCAAAGAATTCACCCGAATGGACTTCAACGTTCAATGGGTGAAGAGCAACGAACTCTCCGTATCGCTTTCCCATATCGACTGCGCGTACGAGAGGTTGTGCATCATCGCCCATACACTCACGAATCAACTGGAGGTTTTCATTGCTTGCTTGAAGCACCTAAGCGGTGCATCGGTGGACTCTTGAACTTCCTTCATGTGCGATTTGTATGACGCCCCCTCAAGACGACGTTTTGACGATTGAAACACTACCTGTTGAAGCATGCGATGACGGTACAGTTGTTGCTTTGGTGACCATCAATCGACCCAACAAATTGAACGCATTGAACGCTGATGTCACGTCTGCCATGAAAGCCATGGTTGCATGGGCAGAATCCGAAGATGCTGTTCGTTGCATCGTTGTCACAGGTGCACAACCGCTCATTCCTGAAGAAGGAAAGCGAGCAAAACCAAATGCGTTCGTTGCAGGTGCTGACATTACGGAATTCCTCGGTGCTGGAAGCGAGGAAATTACGGTCAAATTCACCGATAATGCCATCGAAGCATTGTGGAACATGAGCAAGCCGACCATTGCAATGGTCGATGGTTTTGCTCTTGGAGGAGGTCTCGAAGTTGCTTGCTCTTGCGACATTCGAATCGCAAGTTCACGATCGAAGTTCGGAACCCCTGAGATCAATCTTGGACTGATTCCAGGCTACGGTGGCACCCAACGACTTGTCTCATTGCTCGGATATGGAAAAGCCTTGGAAATGGTGTACACTGGAGAGATGATTGCAGCCGATGAAGCGCATCGAATCGGTCTTGTGAACCATGTTGTTGAAGCTGATGAATTGAAACAGAGGACCATGGACATGGCTTGTTTGATTGCAAGCAAATCGAGCAACACACTCCGTGTGGCCAAGGAAACGATGCGGTCTGCTCTCGATGAAGGATTGACCGAAGGTGTTGCAACCGAAGCCAAAGCCTTCGCAGGTCTGTTCGATACGGAAGACAAGGAAATCGGTGTCAAAGCCTTCCTCAACCGTGAGAAGGCAGAATGGAAGCACAAGTGATCAGAAGCCGACGATCATGTGCCACGCAATGGCAAAGATGGCAACGTCAGCAATGGCGTGAGCGACCCAAGCAACCCATACGCTTCGATACTGGACGTAAATCCATGAGAAGATCACACCTCCAATGAACACACCGAAGGAAGCCAATGCGTTTCCGAGCGGATCGATGAAGAAGGCCAGGGCAATGGTGTGATGCAACGTGAAGATGCCGGCAGAAAGGAGGATTGGACGCCACTTCCCTCCAACCAGCTGTTCCAGTTTGGAAGTAATGAACCAGCGGAACACATACTCTTCCAAGACCGAATTGATGAAGATCCAAAAGAGGATTCCAAGAGCCAGTTTCCAAGGAACAGTGAGACCGAATGGGTCAAGAATCTCGTACAAATCTTCGCTGCGTAGCACCATATCTCCAAGGATGAAATAGGCGATTGCAATCACGACAGCCATGCCTATGCCGAGCAGAGTTGATACCATCCAACCCCCATGTTCAGGCATGGAATAGGAGCGCTCACCCCCTTCGACCTTGGTGTACCAATAGGCAGGCAAACCGAACATCCAAATCTTAGTGAGAACAAATACAACGGCTGCAATCATGCCTGCTTTCAGTGCAAAACCTGTGACAACTGAAACAGTGGGTGCAATACCAACAAGTGCAAGGCCAATCAAGGCACGTCGCTTATCGTTCCGTGTTGATTGAACGAGTGCTTCCATCAACAAGCCTCAATCTTCGTCCATTTCCATCTTCAATGCTGCCAATGCTCCAGATGGGCTTGGAAGATTGGGAAGTGGGAGAGGATTGCCGTCTGGTCCAATCAGTGGTGGAAGTGCTGGAAGGGCGGGTTCTGGAGCATCTTGGGTGGAAGCCACGGCTTCAAACCCAACATCGAGTTGCGATCGATACTTGAGAATCCGTTGGTCATCGATTCGAATGAATGTTGCACCATAGATATGTCCGGGATCGGGGTTGAGTGGCTCGTCGAGAACAGAGAGGCCGTGTCCTTCGTTTTGCAAAAGAGCAACAAGGTCTTCTCGAACGACGTTCTCTTCCCACATACGCGAGGTCGATGCTCGAATGTCGGCCATCTGAGAACGTCGACGTGCTTCGATTCGTGCTCGAATTTCACTGTGACGTGAGGCACGTTCCTTAACCGTAGCCTGAATGTCTGCTTCTTCGACCGATTCAGGACTGACTTCGACGACGTATTCGTCTGCAACGTGAACTGTTTCCACCTCGACAATCGGTAGAACATCCATTGGGACATCTTTGTCATCGTTGGTTGCAGCCATGGCTGCTTGCTGAGCTTGCTGTGCAGCAAGAATCTTTGCAGCCTTACGCTCTTTGAGCGACATCGTCTTGGTTGGCTCGGATGCTGTCGTTTCGATTTGTTCTTCCGAGACTATCTCGGAAGAAGAGGCACTGACCGCTTCGGCCGTTTTCGATTCAACGATCGGTTGCGCAGGTAGTTCGAAATCTGGCGTTCCAGAAAGGATGAACGTCAGACCAAGAACGACCATGACCCCGATGACAATCCACTGTTGGTTCTCTTGCATTTCACCAACAGTAGCGAAATAGAACAACAGGGTTGCAACAAACGCCAGTGCGATTGTGTTGCGGAAGAATCCCATGCCTATCGCTCCGTCCAAGAACTCCCTGCTTATGACGATGATGCCGCCTCGGGTGTTGAAAGTAATTCGAGAAGACCGTCCAGTGCCTTTCGGCGGTGGCTGAAGTTCTCTTTGATGGAAAGGTCAACGTCGGCAAACGTCAAGCCGTTCGTTGCGTGAACAATGCCTTCTCGTTCGAGATCGTTTGGTACAAAGATTGGATCGAATCCAAAACCATCCTCTCCGCTTGCTTTTGCAGCGAGGACGCCTTGACAAACACCTCGAGAAATGAAGACATCGCCATCGAGAAGAAGCGCAGCGACGGCCTGAAACTCAGCGTTTCTGTTGTTGTTCCCTTCCATCAGTTTGAGCATACCATTGCAACCAAGCGTCTTCAAAACGTACGCTGAATAGACACCAGGAAAACCATCCAAAGCATCCACAAACAAGCCAGCGTCTTCGACCATGAGTGCATCGTCTGGATGCGGAAGGTGTGCTTGAGCTTGATGAAGTTTCGAGCGAGCAACGATTTCCAAATCATCGCATTGTGGTTCGGAAATCTCAACACCCTCAACGATCAATTGCTTAACCTCAAAGCCGAGTGGTTCGAGTGCATGCTTGGCTTCTCGCACCTTGCCAACATTCCCGGTCATGAACCAAACGGTGCGCATGGAGATGGCTTAGAGGTGCCCATTGATGGATGTTCGGATTTATTGAAACACGAACTTCATGGTCTGTCCCGATAAGCAGATACCATGCTGCAGCAGATTCTGATGGTTACGCTCGGCGGAGGCATCGGTGCAGCACTTCGTTATTTGACATCTGAATGGATCACAAGCGACGGTTTTCCGTGGGCGACGCTCTGTGTCAATCTCATCGGTTCGTTCCTGATGGGAGCCCTCGCCATCGGTCTTGCTGAAAACATGATTTCCAAAGATTTGGCACTCCTTCTTGGAACAGGATTGCTCGGTGGATTGACCACTATGTCTGCCTTTTCAGTTGAAACCATCCAAATGGTCGAACAAGAGAACATTGGTCTTGCAGCCGGATATGTTGGCGCAACCATGCTGCTTTGCCCGCTTCTTGCCTTGGTTGGTTGGAAACTTTCTGGGACACTTCTAGCCTCAACCTGACCTTTAAGTGGAAGGCCGACCAAGGAAGAACCATGAGCGCAGACCACTTGATTGCCAAACTCAACGAAGCTCTCGGATGGGAATTGCGTGCCATCAACATGTACGCCCACTATGCTGCCTACATTCGTGGAATTCATCGCCTTCAGCTTGAGCCACACTTTACTGCTGAAGCAAACGAATCGATGGTTCACTCCAACATTGTTCGTTCTGCCATCGTCAAACTCGGTGGCGTTGCCGTAACCGAGCGTAATGCAACGCCGATCGAACACGTTTCATCCTATCTCGATATGCTTGCTGAGTCGTTGAAAACAGAGACGAAAGCCGCTGAAGTGTATGGTGAATTGATGACACTTATCGAGGAAGCAGGCGATGCAGATCTCTACGATGCTATCGAACAAATCTATCTTGCAGAAGTCCGAAGTGTCGAGGAATTGCGACGACTGGCTGAATGATTAGACACGAATGCTGAGCATTCGCTCGAGTGCGAGAAGCGATCCTTCCTGCACTTCGTTTGAAACTGAGATTTGATTGTGAACTTGACCATCTGCGAGTTTTTCGAGAAGATCCATCAAATAAGCGGGGTGAATCATGTACATGGTCGAACATGGACAAATTTCAGGGTCAAGGCATTCGATGTGCTTGTCTGGATGGTCGTCTGCAAGACGTGCAACCATGTTGATTTCCGTTCCTATCGCTACCGTCGATCCTTGTGGAAGATTGTTGACGTAATTGATGATGTATTGGGTTGATCCGTTGGCATCGGCAACGTCAACCGTTTCTTTGGGACACTCAGGATGAACGACGACAACCCCTTCAGGATGACGTTGACGGAAATCTGCGATTTGACTTGGTTTGAATCGCTTGTGAACAGAACAAAATCCGTGCCACAGAATGATGCGAGCATTGGAGAGGTCTGAACTGGCACCTACGTTCGGCGTCCATGTCGGCATCTGACCCTCGGCGATTCCCATTCGCAAACCGGTGTTTCGTCCAAGGTGTTGGTCTGGGAAGAACAGAACCGCACCGTTTGGTCCTGCTCGATCGAAGGCCCACTGCAAGACGCCCTCAGCGTTGGATGAAGTGCAAACAATGCCACCATGGCGGCCGACGAAGTCTTTGAGATCGGCACTGCTGTTCATGTAGGTCACAGGAACGAGATACGATTCACCTTCTTCAGCAATTGAGGCAGGGTCTTCTTTTTCGATTGGATCTTGAAGATCGGTCGACGCAAGCATCTCGGACCATGCGACCTCCACATCGACAAGCGTTGCCATATCGGCCATTGAACAACCTGCTCGCAGATTTGGAAGCATGACAATTTGTTCGTCCGAGGTGAGAATATCTGCAGATTCGGCCATGAAGTGGACCCCACAGAATACGATGTACTTGGCATCGGATTCGGCAGCCTTCTGACTGAGCATGAACGAGTCGCCAAGGAAGTCTGCATGCATGACAATACTGTCGCGTTGATAGTGGTGGCCGAGTATTAACAGGTCATCACCGAGTTGTTGCTTCAACTCGGCAATTCGCTCTGCAATCGCCATATCCTCAGGCGACATCGATGTCGATGAGAAGTCGACTGCGCACATAGCCAATGAAACAGACATGCGTATCGTTACTTCCAACCCGCCCACTAATTTCAACCCATTGGCATCGCTGACCTTATGAAAAGAAGGCAATTCCGTCGTGACAATGGCATTCACTGCTGATGAGCGACTGTACCTTGGTGCAGAGGCGGAAGTGTGGCGTGGTTCATGGATGGGCCTGCCTGCAGTTCGCAAACAACGTCGTCTTCGCTCGTGGCGTCACCCAGATTTGGACGACCGATTGGGTCGGCGACGAATGATTGCAGAAGCACGATTGATGGTACGCCTCCACAAGAGCGGCCTGAACATACCCATCCTGTACGATTGCGATGTTGTTGAACAACAACTGGTCATGAGCAACGTTCCTGGTCAGCCACTCATCGAACTGCTTAATGACGATTCCATCGATGATGCAACCGTCAACGAGCACTTGCGCACCGTTGGGAAAAGTATCCGCATGCTTCACCGCCAAGCCATTGTCCATGGTGATCTTTCAACCAACAACATCATGATGACACCCGAAGGAGAGGCTGTCCTCATCGATTTTGGTCTTGCAAAGATTGAATTTGAAACCGAGCTCTATGGTATTGATTTGCACGTTTTGTTCGAGATTCTCGGTGCATCACACCCGCATCGTGAGGGAGCGATGGAAGCTGTGCTTGAAGGATACGCACAATGTGAGCAAGACCTTGGTCCTGCTCCGACAACGTCCGGTGGCGATCCAGTATCGATGAGCGATGTTCTCGAGCGCTTCGATCTTATTCGGACTCGAGTCCGTTATCATGGATGATGTCCTTTGAGCGGACTTCATCTTGACGTTGCATGATGTAGATGAAGGTTAAAGCAATCAAAAGGAGAACGGACCACTGAAGAACGATACTCGAGTACGTTGCGAGTTCAGTTCCCCGTGTCAAGACATTGATGGTCACTTCGCCATCGTCTTCGACTTCGATGTAAGCAAGACCGCCTTCGAGAGCGATTGGATTCACCTGATCAATGGTATCCGATGTCAGTTGTTCAGAATAATTCGTCGCGAGATGCAATTGATGAATCTCCCAGTCGCCGTACTTGTCGGTGAAACTGAGTGGATTGTAGTGGTCTTTGGCTTCCCAAACTACATACCCATAGCCCATCGAAAGATTCCCAACGGGATAGATCGGGTCGAATCCGAGCCACTGTTCGCCCGTTGAACGGTCGTAAATGACCATTCGATCAAGGGCTGAAACGTTCATTCTGACAGCAATGTGTTGAGAATCAAAGGACACTTGTTCAATGCTTGCGTTGTTCTCATCTACAGTTTGACCCCACTCTTCCAACTCAAGGTTCTGCTCCGCCGTCGTGGATGCATTCATGATGATGTTCAGAGAACCTGAGGTTCCGATTGTTCCGATGCGTAATGTGTCTGGTTGTTGTTCCGAAACCAACAGTATCTCGATTCCGGAAACGGACATGAGGTGAATGGTTTCACTGTTGGGTAGCGTTGGAACTTGAACGTCCTGGCCATCAATGTTCACCGCATGCATGGCATCGTTGGCGATGTACAGAACCACTGGTTTGCCTTGGAGAGAGGTCATCTGCAGAGATTGGATGCCCGTCACATCCTGCTGCAAGAGTATGGTGCTTGGGGCATTGACATCAATCAAACGCAACTCGCTCTCATTGGCCATGACCAGATAGTTCTCATACAGTGCGTAGGGTGAATCGAGTTGCATAAGGGGTTGAGCGACAGTTGTCGGATTCGATAACGGATCTGACACATCATGAATCAAGACGATGGCTTCTCCTGACTGATTGTCCATGGTAGCCAACCAGCCTTCTGACGCGACCGCACCCTGTGCCGATTGAACACCTTCAGCAGGAAGTTCGTTGTGTGTCAAATCCCAAGTGATGACAGCAGCTGTTAGAATCATAATGACGACAATGAGTGTTCCCGTTTCCTTGCTGGTAGGCTTAAGCCAGGTCTTCGCATAGTTTTTGATTCGACCAAAGAGAAGAGAAGCTGAGTGAGCAGGACGTGTAAGAAGCGTTGCAAGTCTGCTGTTGATGGTTCGTTCATCAAAGATCTTCCAGACGGGATCGTTGGTTTTCTCCATAAGACTGACCGCAAACGTGGCGAGGATCATCCCGCCGATGATGTCGACAAACCAATGAATCCCGAGATAGATGATGGCAAACGCTGTGAGGATAATGTAGCCCAAGGTCATGTTCTGGAATCGACTCCATCGGCCGTCATGATCGTGCTTACGGAAGGTGAGCCATATCGCGAACGGAACGGCGATGTGCAACGATGGCATGCAGTTCGTGAACGCATCAATTCGTCGGAACCAATCTTCGATTTCTGGGTTCAAGGTGTAAGCGATAGCGTCCATATCCTCGATGTAGAAGCCAGTAACTCGGACGTTGAAGAAGAGATAGAACGGGATGGCAAGCAGATAGACCCATGCGACGCACAATGCGACCCTATCGGCCATCCAGCGATCGTCGAAGTAGGTCACATAGAAGATGGAAGCATAGGTGATGAACATGAATCCTGCAATGTAGAAATGCGTCATGAACACATCAAGCCATGTCGCTCTGAACGCATCTTGGAACAAGACAACCAAGTCGCCCTCAATGGCATAGATGTACGGCGTCATATCGAGTCCCGTTCGAGCCATCAACATTCGATCGATTTGGTCAAGCCAATCTTTTGCATTGTAGATAACAAGTGCAATCAGTAAGTGCAGCCAATAACGCCGAATGAAATCAACGAATCCACTCAACGTAAGCTTGGCCCATGGCGGCTTGAAATACGGCATCAGGAAGACACCTACGGCCAATGCCGAGATGAGCCAAGTGAGATAGACGCCATCCATCTTGATGCCTCCTAGTGGTACGGTGATGGCTCTTGCTCAAGAAACCTGCACCTGATTTCGTACCACTACGGTCGAATCACCACGCACCGTGAACGTAGGGTCGGCCACGGTCAGGGTCGCGACGATGCGCAAGATCCCAAATGCGTTCAAATCGGTAGATTCCGCTGGAACATCCACTCTCCCACTCGAACGAGAGCGCGTAGTTTCCAACGGTTCGGACCAACGGTTTCTGCTTTGGATGAGCTTCAACGGTTCGTCGAAGTTGCATGCTCGTATCGTCTTCGTTGCGAAGAGGTGCGCACTTCGCACACGGACAGGCATGGCGCAAGTCATCGTAGGATACCGTGAACGTGGTTCCATCTTCGTAGGTCAGTTCCATGTCAGTATCGCGTCGTTCGAGACGGCGCAACTCAAGGACGTCTTCTGCCATAGTCAAGCCTCAGATAATCTCCAAACTGGAAGAACTTGCTCCGTCCAGCTGTGATTGAATGGATGCGACAACGTGGGAGAAGGCCGAAGCCGATGCACCTTCTGGTTCGCTGACAATGCGATGAACTCCGTCATCGCCACCACGAACGAATCCCGGGTCAAAAGGCAATGCACCAAGGAACGGTACGCCGAACTCTTCTGCTGTGGAGCGTCCACCACCTTCTTTGAAAATGTCCAAGGTAACGCTGAATCGACCTTCATCATCGCATGTTGCTCGAAGTGTACGCCCTGCTGGTGCAGCAATCTCGATATCGGTTCCTGGTGTTCCTTTGCCTTGGATGGTGTATCCACTCATGTTCTCGACGACACCGAGGACGGGGACTTTCAACGAGGAGGCAAACGAGATGGATTTGCGACTGTCGAGGAGTGCAACGTCTTGTGGTGTTGTAACGATGACCATACCGTCGATATCTGGTAGTGATTGAGCAACCGTCAATGGTTCATCGGACGTTCCTGGCGGGAAATCGATGATCAGGTAATCGAGGTTGCCCCACTCCACATCGCCAATGAATTGCTGAATCGCTCCGAGTTTGATCGGACCACGCCATACAACGGGTGTGTCTTCATCTTCGAGCAGAAACGCCATTGAGATGACTTTCACACCGAGGTGCCCTTGTGCAGGATGTATCCGACCAGCCTCGACGTGCAATTTACGTCCGTCGAGCCCCATCATCTTTGGAACGTTTGGACCGGTGATGTCGATGTCAAGAATGCCGACCTTGTGACCTTGTTGTGCAAGAGCGAGAGCAAGTCCAGTCGAGACAGTGGATTTGCCGACCCCGCCCTTTCCGGAAAGGACCATGATCTTATGCTTGATTTTCTTGCCAATCTCGGCCATGGCCATCTTTCGTTTCATTTGGGCATAGGCTTGTTCCATTTGCTTTTGAGCTGCGGCATCAGGCGCTGATGGTGCTTCTGCAGGAGCATCGTTTCCTGGGTTGTGCATCGAAACCGGAGAATCGGACATACCCTTTCCACTTGTTCTGCCTACTTCAATGCGTTTATTTTCCCTTCATGAACAACCACCACGCTCCATGTGTCACACTTGTTGCAGTGACGGCGAGGAACGTTGCACTCAATTGGAACTCCATGTTTGTGTAGGCGTAAGCGATACCAATCGAGAGCGGTATGCTCGCAATGTAACCAATTCGTAGGGATTGCTTCATGGTTGAA
Source organism: Candidatus Poseidoniaceae archaeon (assembly GCA_049598575.1). Lineage (GTDB taxonomy): Archaea > Thermoplasmatota > Poseidoniia > Poseidoniales > Poseidoniaceae > MGIIa-L2. Next base: position 18,577 of record JBMYNT010000035.1, read on the forward strand.
TCGATGAGCCAAAGGAGTGGAGCACAAAAGAACGTCATGGCTACGAGAAGAACGGCAACAATACGAAACAAGTGTTCCAAATCGTTCGCTGCGAATACGATATGTAGAACAAAAAGAAGAACATAGGTCGAAGAAAACACAAGGATTGCTTTCATCTCACGCACCTTCCTAAAGGTTCTAAGGAGTCAACCTTGATAAGGCCCGTCACAAAGGTCAAATCATGCGACTGCTGTTCGTTTGTGTAGGAAATTCATGCAGATCTCAGATGGCTGAAGGCATTGCTCGACATCTTGGACACGAGGCTGCAAGTGCTGGAACGCATCCAGCGGGACAAGTCTCTGCAAACGCTATCACGGTTCTGGAATCAAAGGGAATCGTTACTGAGGGGTTGAAGCCAAAGTCGGTTGATTTGTTCAAGGCCGAAGATTTTGACATGGTTATTTCCATGGGTTGTGGCGTATCTTGTCCTGCTATGCGTATCGATGAGGACTGGGGACTGGACGATCCTGTTGGGCAATCATTGGACGTGTTCGAAGCAACGGCCAACGAAATCGAGCGACGTTTGTCTCAGTTGTGATCATTCTTCTTCGGCCATTTCGCCCTCGCCAAGCAGTTCAATGTACATGCTGCTGACCGTTTTGCTTCGACCATCATGATCTTCAAGTTCGATTGAATCCGTAACGATGTTGACAATGCTCACCTTTTCTGGAAGCATGGATGCAATGATTCCATGTCGCCTTCGACAGATTTCGGCAACATCGACAGCTCGACCAATGGCATGTCCTCGTGCTTGCAAGCGAACCAGTCGGTCGCCTTCTTGCATAGCCATCAGAACAGCTTTGACGTACGAGAATGAGGGTTTTTTGCCGACGTAAACGATGCGAGGTTCGGTCATACATCGACATTGCACACGCAGTATGTAAAGCCTCTTTCAATCGATTTTGGTGCGAGCGCCGGGACTCGAACCCGGGTTCAGGCGTTGGCAACG
>JBMYNT010000036.1:0-18578 GCA_049598575.1 Candidatus Poseidoniaceae archaeon
AGAAGCTGGAAGATCAACGGAAATGAAGTGTTCCGTATGTGGCAGAACGTCGTAGGTCCCATTCTCTGGAAGCTGTGCCCGCATCGTATCCATTGGTAGGTCCATCATATGCCGCTCATGGAGTGGAACATCCCACCAGTCGTAGGTATTCTCCACTTCATTTTCGTTGGTGAGTGCTTCACCAAACGACATTGAAAGGAACAAGAAGATGACACAGAACGTAATGGTTGCTGAGAGCGAGATGTTCAATTGTGTTGTACTTCGCTCTGAGGAAGAATCGAAGATTTCTGCTTCGAGAATCTCCTCAGACATGATCTGCCCACTCGTCGGACATAGAAGAGGATGGCGATTCCAAGGCGACTATGTTGAGGCAGACAGTACTTGGATTCCTTCTTGCACAAGGTATGTTGAAGTCCTGTTACTTGTAATTTAGATGGCGTTGTTTAGAGCCCACAACGCTCAAAGAGGTTGGTGCCAAGGCCGAGGTATGAGCACTCGTCGTCTTTTCGCTGCGGTGCGGGACCTCGACCCGCCTGGGGGTGGTGCAGAGCGCTCTTTGGCGGCACTGCTCAATGGTATTGCTGAGTCAGGACCCACGCTCGAGACTGCACCAACATTTGTACCAATGTTGCCTTCTGAGGCCGCTGCAACCCATCCTGCATGGGCGGTGAGTGCATTTGCCAGTCACGATCGAGGCAATCCTATCGGTTTACTTGACCCCAAGGTGAAGCTTGAGACCACAGAACTGTCAATCGAAGGATTTTGGTCGAAGGTCGCATGGGTCCTGCGAGAGCGTAAAGGCGAACTCAGACGCAGAAGGTGGGCCCTTGACCGACACATTGCGAAGCGAAGTTCCCAATTCGCCGCACAAGTTGGTTCATGGTTGGACAAACACGATGTGGAAGGCGGCATTGGCTTGACCCAACTCGATTGGGCACCGGGGGCTGCAGAAGCGTTTGCTTCCCGTGGAATGCCTTATGTCATGTTCGTTCGAGACGACAAGCCCTTTTTGCTCGAGGAACGCTTTCGCCCCGTAATGGAAGGTGCAGCCATCGTGTGTGCAGCTGGCGAAGGTTTACTCGCTGATATTGAATCACGTTTCTCCATTCAGAAAGGTCATAACGTGCCGTTGCCGATTGATTTTAGTCGACGCTTTGGGAGCATGGATGAGGTTAACGCTTTGCGCTTGGCTGAGCAAGGGAAGCGACCTGTTGGTTCTCCACCAACCATTGGGATTATGGGAGTGGTCCCTGAAAAGGGGTTTCGAATGTATCAACGCATCCTACCAAGGTTGCTTGAACAATGGCCAGAGGCAGAAGTTCTGATCGCAGGAGACAATACATATTCGCAAGCGCTCGCTCACCACCCAAACACACAGGCTCTTGGCTACATTGATGCAGGAGCGTTCTTCTCAAAGATCGATATCCATCTTATTCTGTTCGAGGGGACAGGAACATGGGGACGAGTCATAGGGGAAGCAGGCTTGTTCGGTGTACCAACAGTTACTTCCGACGTTGGCTCACAAAAGGAGGCCTTGGGAGAGGGAGGCATCCTGGTGGACGATGGGCATGACACGGATGCAGTCATCGATGCCTTGAAGGCGGTTTATGACGATCGAGAGCGCTACGGTACATTGGCGCGCAGTCATACTCAGATGGTCGATCATCGACGCTCTGTTGCGGCCTTCCGTAGCGGCCTTGAAGACTTATTTAGTGAGCTTTAGCAGCCTACAGTCATTTCTTGAATCTGCCCTTTATCCCCCAATAGAGTCGTTTTGCAGTATTTGTGACTTTTTTCCGTATCGGAATATGTTCTTTTTGGAACAGATAGGTCGGTGTTCCAGCATGGTTCACATGATCTGTCGTATACCCAAATTTGGAAACTGCATCATAGAACAAGTTGAATTCCTTTTTGGTAGCAAGTTCGGCAAAAATCACGGGCGATTGGTTCTCAAGTATGTGCTTCGCGCCCTGAATGATTTGGAGCTCAGTACCCTCAACATCCATTTTGATCAAAGCGATGTTATCGACACCCCGCATGACGTGGTCTAGCGTGTTTACCTCACGCTGTGAACCTTCAACATTGACGATCTTTGTCATACCTGCATTGAGATGATTTGTATCGGAGAGGTCGACGAATCCCTTGTTGTCAAGAATACCAATGTCGCTAAGGTGGTAACTATCCTCTGAGCAATTGAGTTCCATGTTCTTCTTCAAAATAGCGAAAATGGATTCATCTATTTCAAAACTGTAAACTTTCGTTGAGTTGCAAAAGCGATTAAAGTAAATTGAATGGTTGCCTATGTTGGCCCCGATGTCAATGTACACTCCTTCCAGATTCAATGAACGAGCCTTTTCCAATAACTTTTCTTCGTAAAACGTTTGCTCGGTAACGATTCAATCAAAGATTGAATCGTCGATGTGGTAACCTTCCATGGTGATTCGTTGGTTGGAATACATAAATTCCGTCATCACCTGATTCTGACCCATAGAAGGCCCACCAACTCGGCGGCTTTAATTCTCTTTCAACGGATATTCAGATGAAAAACGTCTGCATAGACATCCATCAACTGATTACGAATTGCACTTTTCGTATACCTCGCTTCAACGCCATTTCGCATTATTTGAGTGTCCCACTCCAAGTTGATCATGCTGCGCATCGCCTCTGCCAAGCCATCGACATCGTCGACGTCGACGAGTAGACCATCCTCCTTCCGGACGATATCGTTTGGCCCCCCACATCTGGTGGCGACAATGGGTCGACCTGTCGAGAGTGCTTCAATCAAAACGATTCCAAATGTTTCGTATCGGCTTGGGTGAACAAAGGCATCGATTCCTTGAAAGAATTCACACGCTTTTTCCCTCGGTACTGTGCCAACAAACTCGACTCTGTCGTCCATTCCATATGCAGAGGCTAACTCTTGCAACTGTTTCCTAAGCGGGCCGTCACCAGCCAAAAGAAGCCTTGCGTTCTTGACTTCTTTGAACGCTTGCAGCAGTGTTCTGTGACCTTTGTCAGGAACCATGTTTGCCATGTATCCGAATGTGAATGTACTGTTCTCGGGTAGAGGTGTATAAGGGAACTTTTCTACATCGATCATGTTTGGAACTGTGGTGAAGTTTGATGCCTGAATGCCAAGGATTCGTTCTAAATCGTTGGCCAATGTACCACTGACTGAAAGGAGCCGGTTGGCTGATTCCAATGCTGACCTTGCTGTGATTTGTTCCCTCGGCCCAACAATGTTTCTTGCAAAAATGCTTGAGTGGACTGTCACAATGTACGGTATTTTTTCTCTCTCAGCGATGGCTTTTGCCAGGACAGCTCCCCACATTGTTGCTTTGGCATGAATGATATCCGGGGGCCCGTGCGCTGCTTTGTAGGCGTCGTACATCTTTAGTGCCAACTTCTCATGAGATCGGACGAATGAACGGTATACCGAGGGAATGTTGTGAAGTGGACCCGGTTGGAACAAGCGTTTGCTGGCGCGTACCACGGTCAAGTTGTTTTCCACAGTCATTGAGATTGACCGACTCGGCCCTCTGAGCCATGTTGCAGAGGGAAGGTGGTAAAATGTTGCATGAAGAACCCCGACCTTGTGGCCTACTTCCGCAAACATTTCCGCCTGCTCTCTGAAGAAAGTCCCCGAAAGAGGGGCGTCTGAACTCGGGTACCAAGAGGGAATAAACAGAATGTGTCGTTCAGTCAATGGCATCACCTCTCATTCGTCTACCACTGGTAATTAGCACAACTGCGGAATTGCATGTGCCTCCAATTTCATTTTTTAGTCAAAACATCTGTGTTTAAACCTTTCCGAATCAAAGATTTGTGGTATGAATTCACCCGTTGAACACCAGAAAAATCGCTTGCTTTCAGTCCTATCAGGATACAGAGGGGATTGGTTATTTAATGATGGAGCCAGTGTTCACATCATGACAGAAAGTCCTGAAGGGGTATCATTTTTCAAAAAATGGGCTATGAGGCAATACTGGAGAATGCAACAATCTCAGGCCGTTGTAAGCCTCTTGTTATGGGGGACAACCATCACCCTTCTTGTCTGGCCGTTGATCAGTTGGAGATTCACTGCAGAATGCAGTTCTGGGCCCTGTTTTCCGAGCGAAATCTTTGGTATATCGAGTACGTACTTTGCACTTACTGCCATTTTTTTCACCGTGATGTTCACTGTTCTTACAATTGGCTTTCTTTACGATCAAGTGTTCTCTCTCTGGACCGAGTATCGAAACGTCGATATGGAGCGCAACCCCTTTGCAACCTATGCCCTTGCTCCAATCTGGGTTATGACGATTGCATTACAAGCCGAGGTTTTGAAGCGAACTTCTCCTGATGATGAAGCAATGGTCAAGCAAGCTGATTGGTGCCTCAAATGGTGTGAAGCGTACACAGAAGGCGAAATGTTTGCTCGTGCTGTTCAACGTTGGGATGAAGATTTGGGAGAGACACCAACATTTTGGTTCACAAGCGATGAAGCGATGGAGCGAGCACGGCAGACCTCCTTTGAGGATGAAGACTGATAGAACACTGGAAATGCCCGCTTCGTAAGCAATCACCCGCATACGAAGACCCTGCGTACTAGAATCAAATTCCTCTTTAACTCCTGGGTCGTGCCACAATACATGCCAACCGTTCTAGTCACTGGAGGGTCGGGAATGCTTGGCCAACATCTGGTTCCGATGCTCAAAGAAAATGGACACATTGTTCAATCCCCTTCACGTCAAGAACTTGATCTCACCGATGCTGAGGCAACATTGAATTTTTTCAAGGACAACCCAATCGATGTCGTGATCCATTGTGCAGCTTATGTTTCAGGCATTGCATCGAGCCAAACCATCAAGCATCATTCACTTGACCAAAATACATCCATGGGATTGAATCTCATACGTGCCTGTGTTCAAAGAGGAATAACGAGGCTAATCAATGTTGGAAGCGCTACTGTGTATCCAAATGAAGCATCTCAACCTCTTTGTGAATCCTCAATTGGAAACGGGCCACTTGAAGGCGCCATCGAAGGTTATGCTCTGTCGAAATACGTTGTTTACCGGGCCTGCGTGATGGCGAATGAACAACACGGTGTGTCCTTCAAGACCGTCCTACCCTGCAATCTGTTCGGTCCTTACGATAATTTTTCACTTGAAACTGGCCACATGCTCCCCGCAATTTTGCACAGAATGCATCAAGCAAAACAGAGCAACAATGCACCAGTTACGATTTGGGGTGATGGAACGGCAAAGCGTGAATTCCTCTACGGTCCAGATTTTGCGGATTTTCTCTGTTTTGCTGTTGAGAACTTTAACGACATACCGGACGTGATGAATGTGGGTTCTGGCCTTGAGATAAGTGTCAATGAAATGCACAGGCATATGGCTGGAGTAATCGGATATTCAGGGGAGTTCAGGCACGATCTCGACAAACCTGTTGGCCGTCGACGTAGATGCTTGGATTTGCAGCATCAACAGACGTTGGGATGGTCACCGAAAACGCCCTTTATTGAAGCTCTGAAATCAACCTACCAATTTCTTTTGGGTTCTCTCGAATAAGAAAATCTTCACCTTCTCGACACACATTGTTTGGTTAGCTGGCATGAAGTCGGAATTTTGGTAGAACCCACGTCAAATGATTGATGAACAGGGTAGACATCGTTTCACCATGGGCAAGGCATTTCGATACAGGGGGTTTCTGTCATGCCTCTTTGTCTTCTTGCTTCTTCCAGTGTCAGTAACCGGTGAGGAAGAGTCGGCTTGGAAGAGCAATGGAATTGACCCAGCAACGTGGACAGATGGCCCTGTTGTCGAAGACACACCCATGCAGTATTCGTACTTCGGAGATCCAGTTTTTGCAATTGATGTGACGTACACGCCCGGACATTTTCAGAGCGAAGTGTCTGGAACCATCGTTATCGAATTGTTTCCTCAATGGGCTCCAATCACTGTTGAAAACATGATCGAACACATTGAAGATGGACTCTATGATGGTATCTTCTTCCACCGCGTCATCAACGATTTTGTGACACAATCAGGTGATCCTGAATGCAAAGCAAATGGCGTCTATGTCCCTGGTTTGCCCGCACAATGCGGAAGTGGAGGGACTGGAGAAACCATCCCACTCGAACACAATGAGAATCTCAGTCACGTTGATGGAGCCATTGGAATGGCTCGAGGAACCGAAGAGGATTCTGCTGATTCACAATGGTACATTGCAGAAACCGAAGCGCACGGTTTGGACCCTGAAAATCGAGATGACGGAGGATATGCAACCTTCGGCATTGTTCGCGATGGTATGAGCCACGTGCGTGCGATTGCTGAAGTTCCAACATCGGATGACCCTACAGGCACCGATTTGGACAATCCGTTTTCCACGGCAGGACGTCCTGTTTACGAAACCAAAATCAACAGCATTACGATGATCGGTGTCGCCGACCCAAATGGTGAACTTTCGATGCAAACCTCATCAGAAGAAACGGGATCAAGTGTTGGAACAACCGTTGTCTTCGCCGGACTATTTGTTATCGTCGCCCTTGGTATTGGCTACGTAATCATCAAGAACAATTCCGAAGAAGAAGCGACGATTTACGAAGCCGAATTGATCGAAGAGAAAGACACGTCCAACACGACGTGACGGATTCGAGGAGCGTACCACTTCACCTTCTCGAGGTGATGGGAAACAACCTCCCAATTCCGACCAGCTTCGCTCGCAAATTGCAGGCACTTGTGCATGGTAGCTTCACACCATGCATCGATTCCCTCCTCCTCAACATTCATGTGAATGTGAAGCGTTCCTCCCGTTTCCTTCAGCGATTGAATCGCAGGTTCCCACGTTGGTTCTGAACTTGGCAAATAGCCGAGGAGAACACGATCTGCGGTTCCTTTGAGTTCTCGCAACGTGACCTGATTGTCGCCTGGATGGACCGTCAATTTGGAATCAACATTGTTCTTCTTTGCTGACCATTCAAGTGCATGGATGCTGTTTGGATTGATCTCACAAGCGTGTACATGGTCAACACTGGCGTGAACAAGAAGCTGCATTGTGTAATAGCCAATTCCTGCATATGCATCGATGATGATGTCGCCTTCTGCCTGCAATGTTGCCATACGATGGCGCTCCGTGACATTTCCAGAGGAATACATGACCTTCGTCGCATCAAATCCGTAGACAAGTCCGTTGTCTTTCACTTCCACCCACCCATTCTCACCGTGAAGCAACTCGACTTGAGCAGAACGCATTTGATCGTTCGCAATGGGCTGTTGCCGACCGATACGCTCCACGTTGAGTGCTTGTGCGACAATTGAAAAGAACTCAGGAATTTGCTGGATGAGGGATTCCCAGCCTTGTTGCTGAAACGCATCCTTGGGGAAGAGAATGAGGTCATCAAGACGTTCCCATTTCTTCGGAATGGATTGCAATAGATTTTCGCTTACACCTGATAACGATGCAATGGCTGTGTACAGTCGGCTGTGCGGGTCAATCGCAGGTGGTGTTTGTTCAACGTCCACCTGTTCAAGACGATGCTCGATATCAATCGCATCGGGGAGAAACTCTTCGTGAACAGGTAGCGCAAGTTCATCTCCGATACGCCTTGGCGTGAACGCTCGGTCGAGGCATTCTTGTTCGACGAGAACCTGTCGAACCTCTTCTCCCAATGCGAGTGGAACAAGAAGACACAGTTTCGCTACCATAAGGACGCCTACAGTATCGCTAGGGGGAAGTCCTTTGAAGGTCTTCGGTCTGTTGCAACTTCATGGAAGAACGTGTGGTATGGAGAAATCGGTTTCTGACACTGTGTTTGACCTTGCTTTTTGCAACGCCACTCCTTGCACCTCTTGCATCTGCTGATGGTATGACGACATGCGATAGCGTTCCAGGATTCAGCGATTGCGACGACTACGATTCAAGCGATGATGGGACGCCGTTCCAACAAGATTGGATTCGTGGAACCTACGATTTTGATTTGCAAGATACATCAACCATCCACATGACCTTGAGTTGGGCCGTTCGTGAATTCGATCGCAGCAAGGTCGGTCTTGATGATTCGACCACACAAGCAGCACTCGCAGCAGATGGTCTCGATGATGACGATGGGATTCCTGCAGACATGATTCGAACCTACTTCGCTTACGATGACGGTACAGGAACGGTTGGTGACAAGATGTTAGGCGAGGTTGAAGACACCATCCATGACCTCCTTTCCAGTGGTTTTGGTACGGTCACAGCCATCAACACGCAGTACGATGGCATCTACACAGAAGCAGGTTCTTCCGAGGTCTGCACAACCGATGCAACACAAGATTCAGTGTATGATTCTGGTTCAGGCGTAACGGAAAACAACGCTTTCGACCCACCAATTTGCTTCTCAACCATTGCAGAGATTGAGTTGTCAACGAGTACCTTCAATCTCCTTGAAAATTCAAACCTCGATCTTGAACGAGCCTACCAAGGTCTCTTAATCATGGGTTCAGAACTGACGACTCAATTCAGCGTGTTTGCTGAACCAGGTCATGCATCGACCTTCTCCATTAGTCCTCCTGATTATGCAGCCATCGTCGGTGTTGACAGTAACGGCTCGATTCAACCACCAGCATGTCTACCGGCAGCTTGCGTTGGCCAATGGACGGTCGACAACCTCAATGCTGGCGTAGGCGCTTCCCGCGTCGACCAGACCGTGAGTCTGACGATGGGCTATCGCAACACATCAACCACATCCATTGTTGAACTCGATCCGAACGAAGAGGCGGTAACGCTCCATCTCAAGGTGGATTTGTTTGACGAACAAGCGGTTCAAATCGACTTTGTTGCAGGTATCAACTACCTTGACACAACCACGATGGACAACTGGGGCATCTCGTTGGTTGAATTGTCCAACCTTGCAACGATTCCGCAGATCACTTCCGACGGCATTCGTTTGGCGTATGAGAACGGCATTGCCCCACTTGACGATTTTACCGACCAATTCCCGGTCGCTTCGGTTGGAGATGCCTTTTCGGATTCCATACCAGGAGCGCCAGACATTCAGATGGGTGAGTTGACTTGGGTAAGTGATTCTGTTGCGGATGGTATTGACGGTCCTGCTGGTGGATTGAACTACAGTCACTCTGTTGGTTGCTCTGAAACAGTAACACCCCCAAACACGATTTCGTATTGTATCCAAGGGCCGAGCGCCATGGGTTACGATCACCCAATCTATCTGCGCTCAACAAGCAATACCTTCGAACTTGGTCTCCTCGATCTCATTCAGGAGAATCTCCCAGATTCGGAATTTGAACTGGACGGCGAAAAGTACTCCATCAGCGATTATTTTGATGTCATTACGAACGATGATCTCCGACGATTGATGGATGCAGGGCTTTCGCTTGAAACGGTCCTCGATACAGGATTCCTCGAAAGCATGATTCCATCCGACCTTCCACCGTCAAAGATTACACTTGAACTGATTCTACCAAGTTGGATCGAGACCATTGGCGGGGATGACCGCATCATCCTCGAACATTCCGAATCTGGTGAAAACAGAAACGAAATCTCCATTGCAGGACCTTCTCCTTGGGCTTACAATCACCCCATCGTTAATGAGGACGGTCAGACCATTTGTCTGCAAACACAAAAGACGTGTGTATCGACATCCCTCTCCATCGACTTCGACACTTTTGACATCAACGAATGGACAAAATCTGTATCGGTTGAGTTTGGCCTTGAAGCCAGTGCTGTTGTTCATCGAATCGCTGTCCCACAGGGATATTACGATGTGGGCGAGGATACGACGGTTCGAATGGAAGTCATTCCAAGTGATTTGATTCGACTTGCTGGAGATATTATGAGTCGTACTGATCCAATCGAGATCAAACGGTGTCTTGAGCCAAAGACAAATTTCACTGCCTGTCCTGAGGAGAGTCAACTTCGATTCGAACTGACATCCGACGGGTTGATGCAATTTGGAACCGATGCTGGAGAGCTCCTCACACACCAGATTCACACGCAGGTTGAAAAGCTGGAGACGATTGACGAAGGACCTGAATTTTCGGACGTCGACATCAGTGATTTTGTCATTGAAACGAGCCTTGCTGGTCTCGGAACTCCGGGCCCCATCGTCTCCGATGATGTTGGACTCAGCGTGAGTCTCAAGATTCCAAAAGTCCGATTTACGCTGGCTGTTTCTAGCCCATGGGGCGATTTGTTCAGCGGTGACCCTGATGCAATTACCCTCTCACTGTTGACCGAGGACATCAGTGGAGCTTTCCGTTCACCATTGCTTCAACCCATGGTCATGATGGTCGATGAGATGTCGTCGATGATGGTAGCGAGTGTTGTTTCATCAGAAGGTGTCACCTTCCCTCCACTCGAGCAAGAGGCCCTAACATTCGAGACAGGTTCGTGGGATACCACCATCCATGAAGAGACGGAATTTGACCTCACAGGGCCAGTCAGTTTCACCTTGCCAAAGGGCATTATTGCCAAGGAGGCCACATCTGCCCAAGGGAACATGATTGTGACAGAAGATGCGGAAGGTCGTCAAGTCATTACCTACACGATTCCGCCTGATGGTCTCGATGATGAGGTGACACTTCGCTTGCAAGTCACTTGGTTGTACCTTCTTGGTCAGTTCTGGGCTTATCCGGCAGTTGTGGTCATCTTGCTGATTCTCTTGATTCGACGACGTCGAAAGAAGAAGAAGAAAAAGCGAGCTGCAAAAGAATCGAAGAATTCTCTGTACAAGGCTCAGAAGATGGGATTGTCCGAATCGGACTTTGCTCAAATGGCAGGGCTGGTCGATCGACAAGTTGGTGGATATGAGGAAGGTATCGATCCGTTTGAGGCGATGCAGTATCCACCTGAACAGCCTTAGCGATGCAGGCTCTCATGGATACGCTCTGCAAGAGAGGGGCCGATGCCTGGGACGGTTTTCAAGTCTTCAATACTGGCATTGTTGATTCCTTGTCGGCCGCCGAAATGACGCAGAAGCGATTGCAACTTCTTCGCACCCAAACCGAGAACGTTCTCGAGAGGGTCGCCCAGTCGACTTTTCTTGCGACGTTTTCGATGGAAGGTGTTGACAAATCGATGTGCTTCATCACGTGCATGAACAAAGACTCGTCCTCGGCGGTCGAGTACAATTGGTTCGTACCCTTCTCGATGAAGCGTTTCTTCTCGTTTTGCCAACGCTGCAAGAATGAATCGATCCTGAACGCCGTGCTCGTCCAACATTGAACGTATGGTTGAGAGATGGGTTTCTCCACCATCGAGAAGGAGCACATCAGGCCATTCTTCTTGCCGCTTCAACCATCGTTCAACAACTTCGCGCATCATGCGTAAGTCATCCATTGCATCTCCTTTGACGATGTAGGTCCTGTATTCCTTCTTTGCAGGACGTCCATTTCGAAGAACAACGCTTGCACCGACGCGCTCGTCGCCCTGCAATTGAGCCATATCGAAACAGACGACGTGGTTCATCTGTTCCACATCGAGCAATCGTGCAGCTTCATCAGCTGCTCGTTGTTCAAGCGAACCACTCGACTTGTTTGCAAGTCGTGAAACTTGAATCTCGGCGTTTTGATCGGCAAGTGTACGCAGCGTGACCATGTCACCACGCATGGGTGTTCGAACCTCAACTGCAGCACCTCGACGTTCGTCCAACCATTGTTGCAATCCGTCGAGCAATGGCGTAGGGGTGAGCAACAATCGTGGTGGCCTGCGGTGAACGTAGTGTTCGCTGATGAAACGACTGACTGTTTCACCAATGTCGCCTCGATGAACGAATGGCCAGACCTCTTGTCCTTTGACGACGCCATCATCGGCATGAAGCACGACGAGTGCAGCGAGATCGCCTTGTTCAGCAAATCCAATGGCATCACAATCACGATACAATTTGCTTGAAACGACGTGCTGTCCAATGGTGGTACGGATGGACCGTATGAGATCACGGTAGTAGCCTGCTCGCTCAAATTGCATTTCACTTGAGCAAACATCCATCTTTTCGCCGAGTTCCTCAAGCAGTTCTGTCGCTTCACCATCGAGAATTTTCTTGACGGCTCGAACCTGCTCAGCATATCCTTCGCCGTCGATGCACGGTCCTGTGCAGAGTCCGATGTGCATGGCAAGACATCCTTGAGGAAGCAATTCTTTGCAATCTCGAATCCCGAAATGCCTTCTCAAAAGTTGCATGACTTGCTTCGCAGCGCCCGCATTTGGGAACGGGCCCCATCGATGGGCTTTCTTCGGTGGATGACGCGTGTACATGATGCGAGGGAACTCCTCGTTCGTCAACACAAGATACGGATACGATTTGTCATCCTTGAGCATGGAGTTGAATCGAGGTTTGTGTTCACGAATGAGTTGGCGCTCGAGAATCAATGCTTCTTGCGGTGTCGTCGTAACGATGCATTCGACATCGTCTGCTCGAGCGACCAATTCGGGAATCATGTGCCGATCAGGATTGGTCGCAAAATACGAGCGAATCCTCTCATTCAAACGCGTTGCTTTACCGACGTACAACACCCTGCCTTCAGCCGTTTTGAACAGATAGACGCCTGGTGAGGCAGGCAAATCGATGGATGCTGCATCGACCGCCATACCGAATCCTTGCGTCCATAGGTCAAAAAAACCTGCATTGTCTCTTTTGAACATCAAGAGGACAACATCAAATGCAAGGCTGTGTAGAAGGGATTGAGTTCAGATGCTATCGCCTGCCATGCTACGTATTTTGCGTTGGTTGGACGAGCATCCTCCAACGCTTGAAGGGGCATGGGATGTTCCAAGAAGCCTTTCCCTCGAAGGCATAGCAGACGGAATTGGTGTTGTACGTTCAGCTCTGTTTCAACCCATGTCTGTCTTGGAGGAAGAGGGGTTTCTCTTGACGCGACAGGCACACGTCATCGGTGGAGGGCGAAGGAAACGCAAAGTTGTGCACATTACTGAATCAGGCCGCAACCAACTCCATTCACACACGGAAGATATCCCCGAACGACGTGCACGATCTTCATCAAAATTGAAGGGACAACTTCCTGAATACACACATGTACATGGACGCCATACGGAACTTGAGTTGATTCGAGATGCTTTAGAAAACAAGGTGCCAGTCCACCTTCGAGGAATGCCTGGTATTGGGAAATCAACACTTGCACGAAAGATTGCTGAAGATTTGATCGAGAAGGATCTAGTCGTTCACTGGGTTCAGCTCGATGCGTACTGTGATGTCCATGAAGCCATGCAGCGGATGGATGCTTATGCGCCTCAGGTTCTGGATGTTGAAGGATATGTATCCTCATTCCAACACGAGAATGTCGTATTGGTGTTTGATGATATCCATAGCATCTCGTCCAGACATCAAGAATCGTTTTCCAATCTCTTTCAGGCGCTTGAGAACGATTCGGTTCCTTTCATGCTGCTGGGACGTGACCGTGATACGTTTTCCATCGATGGAACCTATATCGAATTGGGACCGCTCGATCAAACAGATGCCATTGAGTTGCTCAATCCCGAACTTGGCGATGAACGTGAGCGAATCGTTGAGGCATTAGGAGGTCATCCTTTGGCCATCCTTCTCCATGACGCATCAACACCACTTCCAGAGACGAATCTGGACGTTCGTGCCTACGTTAATCAGGTCGTTCTTGGTGAAGCATCGGCAGAGGTCCATGATGCTATGTCGCCATTCCTGGTGCTACCATTCCCGGTTCCTGCAGAACGAATGCCTGAGCCGAACGACGTTGCCTTGCTCGATGAACATACCTTGCTTCGGTGGAGCAACAAGGATGCAGCGATGGAAATGCAACACTTGATTCGCAATGTGTGCAAGTCTTCCCTCGATGAATCGGAGCTTGACGTGCTTCATCGTTCGGCGATTACACACTGGGAACAACAGAACGACGCTTTGGCATCAATCCTTGAATTGCATCACCGCATTCAACGGGGTGAAACAGACGTATCGAATCATCTCTCTTCTCGAGCAAACGAGCTTATGTCATCCTATTCTGGTGCGTTCGCAACATTACTCGATGAAGCACTGGTCAGCAATTCAGAAGACATCGATTTGATTGAACTTGCAGCACAACACGCCCTCAATCGTGCGGAGATTGATGTTGCAAAGGCCTATATTCAGGCTCAAGATTCTCAGAAACTTGTCAATATACGTATGCAGATTGCACAGTTTGAAGGAAAGAAAGACCCCCTGCAAAATCTTGGAACCATTCTTGATGAACTCCATGATGCCCAACAGAAGTTGCGTATCCAACTCTCAGTACTCTCTCGTTGCATTGATGACCTTGCCCCATCCTCAAACGCCACTGATTACGAACGCATCGAACGAATGCTCAATCAAGTCGAATTGCCAGATGCAGAACATGAGCGTCAGATGGTGTTGACAACACTCGTCATCATGCGCCATTCACTGGCTCTTGAGCGAAAGGATTTCGATGGTGCGAACTTTTTGCTCGATCAACTTCGAGGCATTGGCTCATCGACCGATCCTCTGTTGCAGTACTTGAGTATGAAAACGGAATTGAAAGCCGTCGATTCGAAGCCGATGAATGCTGCACTCACGCTGAGGAATGCAGAACTCACCGCAACGCAGTTGCAGCAGCCCTTGTACAAAACGTCACTCTTGCTGCTCATTTGTGAGCAATTGGTGGAAACACAACTGCCGAGAGCAAAGACCATCCATGCACAAATCGATATCCAATCAATCGAAGCGATTGAAGCACCATCAGCAAGACGTGTCGTTGCAAAGTGGTGGGAAGTGAAGTCGATGTTCGATGATCGAGAGCGTGTGATGTCGCTGCGTGAAGCCATTCTACGGTATCGCTCCGTCGGTTGCCCAAACCGAGCACGCATGCTCTCAAGGCGTTTGCATTCTGTTTGACCTACAACTCCGCCCCAATCATGGTCTTCGTATCTTGAATGCCCTCAAGCGGTCGTATTTCTTCGACAATGCATCGAGTGAGCGTAAATTCATCGTCCGCTTGAACGCGTGCAAGGAGGTCAAATTCTCCAAACAGCATCCAACGATCTGTCACATGTTCAATGCTGTCGAGGGCGTTACGAACACGCTCTTCTTCCCCGGGCATGGTTGTGATCAAAACAAATCCTATCGCCATCTCTACACCTCAATATTCAACCGCAATCAGCGTTTGCGTGTCTCGAATTCCTTCAATCGTTCTGAACTCTTTCATCAACAGTGTCGTGAGCGTTTTCGCAGATTCGCTGCTCACATGAGCGAGCAAATCGAATTCACCATAGAGGGCATGGACTTCTTTCACTGCATCATGTGATGTTAATGCAAGATAGACATCGCGTTCATGCGACGGTTCGGTCTTCACGAGGACGAATGCTTCTGGCACGGAGTCTGCTTGAGCAGACAGGTTTTATCGCTTCGGGTCCCGATTTGTGCCTGCACAGGCGACGGGTGGCTTCAAATGCTATCGCTTTGGTTGAGTAATTATGGAGAGGAAGCAAACATTCCTTGCGTTGGGTTTGCTCTTCCTTCTCTTGTTCATGTCCATGTCGCCAATGGTTCAGCCATTCGCACATGAAAGCGATGTTGCCGAGACTTCTGGAAGAGCGACCACAACGTGGTCAGGTACGGTGTCATTGACCAGCGATTACTTCGTGAACGTTCAGGATGAGTTGCTCATTACTTCATGCACGAGTGTTGTCATGTCGCCAGGCATTCGAATCTATGTTGATGGTCGATTAACAATTCAAGGGACGTCGACTTGCCCTGTCGTTCTCTCAAGTTCCTCAACGACAGGCGATCACGAAGGCATTCAGTTCAATACCTCCTCCAATGGACGTGGGAGCACGGTCAACCATTTGCATATTGAAGGTGCCATCTATGGTATGACCTTGTATGGCTCAAATCCGATTCTCAACAATGTGACCATCTTCAATCCGGATCGTGTTGGAATCGACATGTTCGGTAGTTCTTCTCCAGTCATTCGCGACCTACATGTCGAACAAGCTGGTCGAAATGTACCGTTCCAAAACGACTGGCGTTACGGCATTGGTTTGTCAGTTGGAGATGGTTCGACACCGATTGTCCAAGGTGCCTATTTCACAGATCATCTGCTGCGAGGATTGAATCTTTGGGGTGCATCTGGTGGACTGTATCGAGATATTGTCATGGACAACATTTCAGGGTCCGTTCTGGGTGAAGCAGCCGGTGTTTGGGTTGAAGACAGTGTCCCATTGTTCGAAGACTTGAGCATCGATAAGAGCGACACTGGAATCATTGTCCGCCACATCGATGATTCGGGGTACACACGAGCCGTGTTCCGAGACGTTGACATCAGTAACAGCATGTATCGTGGTGTATATTTGGACAAAAACAATCACACCAACTACACGAATTACGAAACGGCTGATTTCACCAACCTCACCGTTCGAGGCACAGGATCATCTGGAGCAACATCACCTGGAATTGCTTTCGCGGCGATTGAAATCAATGCAACCGGCGCATGGATGGAGAATGTCCTCGTTGATGATGCATCATCGGTCGGTGTTCGTTTGTTCTTTGTCGATTCGACAACGACATTGCGCAACATGACGATTCGAGACGCAGGTGAAGCAGGCCAAGGCGCTCACTCAGCAGGATTGAGCATTCAAACGTCGTTCTTCGCTGCACATCTTGAGAACATCGAGATCAGTGGATCTCCTGGTCCTGGAATCCACACCTCAAGCGGAGGCTCTTTGCAAGGGACGGATTGGAATCTTCACAACAATTCAGAACAAGGTCTGTACATTGATTCAGCGACTGTCGTTGTGGATGGATTAACGTCCTCAGACAATGGATTTTCAGCAGCTCATGTCTTTGATGCCCGTTACGTCACCTTCTCAAATGTGACTTCAACGAACGATGGTTCTCTTGGTTCAAATTCCATGGAACAAGCAGGTCTATCGTATCAGAAATCAAACGATTTGGAAACAGCGTCAGGCGACGTAGCCTGCATGAATTGCCACGTTGAATCATCTGAAGGTCATGGCGTCTATGTCATCGATTCGGTTGATCTCTGGCTCGATAATCTCACAATTTCAGGCATCGATGCAACTCTTCCCGCCATGTACGTCGACAACGGTGGCCTGACCTTGGGAACCCAAGGCGGGCGGTTCAATCTCATGAACACCAACATCGACCACGAATCATTGACGCAACCAGCCTTGTACATCGAGCAAGCCGCAGGAAACATCGACGGATTGACGCTCCAAGGCAACCACAGTGGAATCTATTGGGATGCGGACCACAACGGAAATTTCCCTTCAACCTTAAGCAACACGGAATTTGTTGGTACAGAGTGTCTCAAACTCGTCAATCATCCTAACCTTGGCGGTTATGCAAACACGATTGGAACGGATTGTACCGGACGGGTCTGGATTGAAAACTCAGATGTCAATTTCTCGAATTTAGCTGATGCGAGTGGTACTCACGTACTCGACTTGGATGCTACATCTGCATTGCATTTGCATCAACCAAACAATGTAGACTTGACAATGGCAAACATCCCTTCAGGCGCCGTTATCGACGTCGCTTGGGATGTTACTGTATGGGTTGTTAACAACCGTTCCAATGGAGTTCCGAATGCCTATGCGAATGTGAGTTTCACACAATTTGAACCATCTGTGTCTGAGTTTACGAACGACCTCGGTGTTGTCGAGTTAACCGATTTTATCGGTCAACGATGGACCAATTCGGGGGCTTCAGCCATCAACGATGTCACCGTTGAATGCGGATACGACAGCGAAAGCAACACGACAGCGGTCAGTTTCGATGGAGACAAAGTCATGTATTGTGTTCTTGAGTTGGACAACCAACCTCCATTTTTGAATTGGACTTCACCGATGGATGGAGAAGTGTTCCCATCGCAAGGACAAGTGTTGTTCGACGCTCAAGAGTCTTGGGATTTGGACGACGATCCTTTGACGCTGACCTGGACTTCATCATTGGATGGCGTCATCTCATCGGTACAAAGCACGGCTCCATTTTCAGTCAATGATGGCGTATCTGGGATAACACTCAGCGATGGTATTCATGACCTTACGCTGGAAGTTTGCGATAATGCAGGACATTGCATTTCAGAAACACGAACCATCGAGTTAACCAATCTCGCTCCAGTACTGAACGTATCTTTCGACCCAGGTTTAACACAATGGAACGAACTCATCATGCCTCAAACGGGCACAGTCTCCATCAATACAACAGGAACCTTTGATCCAGAAGGCGATGACTTCGCTTGCCTGATTAAGTTTGGTGGTTACAACCGACAAGGTCATGGATGGGGCAATCAATGGGGCTGTCCAGAAGTATTGACCTATACCTTCGACCATTATACAGACGACCCACCAGCATCATTCTTCTTGAACGTCGTTGCATGGGACGAAGTTGGAAACAACGCAACCTACACCGTCGAAGTGAAACTCTACAATGAGATGCCAACTGCAGCATTTACACTTGAACGCAATGGTACGGCTAGCGAGGATGTCATTTTCTTCAACGGAAGCAGTTCAGCTGACCCTGAAAACAATCCAGTTTCCTTCGAATGGTGGTCGAATGTGGATGGTACGCTCATGGTTGGCCAAGGTATTGAGAA
>JBMYNT010000037.1:0-17149 GCA_049598575.1 Candidatus Poseidoniaceae archaeon
CTTCTATGGTATGAACCAAAACGATGGAAAAATCACTCCAGTTTGGTTAGCGATTACCATGTTGGTCTTCATGGCACCAACAATCCTTGCATACGGTCGCATTATGGGTGCCTCCTGGAACATGTTGCTCGTGAACAAGTGGAGGACAGCGAACGGTCGAAAGAATCCAATCGATCCTGACAAACCTTCCTTTATCAACCGATTGTTCTCTTTACTCCTTGTCTTGTTTTTGATAACGATGCCAATCACGGCCTTGAATGGTATTGTGACCGTGTTCCATGTCCTCTACAATAGCCCTGACAACAGTGAAGATATCTTGAACTTTGGCGGGATTATTGGTCATTCTATCTACGTGCGAATCGACCTAATTTCGGAGATTTTGTTTCATTGGGAATTCATCAAATCCATGCCACAATTCCTATCGTTCTATCTTTCATTGAACATTGCGATTGTCGGTCTTGCGTTTATTTTTGAACTTACACGAAACTTGATTCTCGGGGGACAGACATTCGGAGGAATGTTTGGAGTTACGCTTGATACACCGCGTGAAATTCGAACCGAAGAATCTGCACAAGGGCGTCAAATTTCATTTGCATTCGCTGGATTTTCTGGTTACACTGTGCTTCTCCTCCTCCTCGTTTGCTACAAGGAATTCGGCGACCTTATGCCGTTTACTTCCAACTTAGAAAACCGAGGATTTAACGAAGAAATGCGATTGCTCGCTACATGGATGTTTATTGCAGTTGGTAACGCTGTTTTCCTGTTCACTTGGTTGTTATCGATTGCACGATTGTCTCCTCTTCGCCAGATTCGTTTTGATTTGGATCCAGAAGAGCGACGTGAAGGTGCTGTCATGTTGGCTGGTGGTGATTGGATGCGCGAGTACATCGATAATGCTGCTCTCCAAGAAGACCTCGACGCTCTCATTCGTTTCCAAAAGCAATCAATTGAAGGTGACCAATCCTTGGTTCGTCATGAAAAAGCACGTGCAAAGATGTGGTCCTGTGCCATTCGTGGATTGTGGCCGAAAGCCATCGAGGAAGCAAAGAAAGTTCTCGCTCAATCAGGTGGTGACGATGACGAGGCAAGGATGTTAATCGCCACCGGCTACATTGCGACGCGTCGATTGGACGCAGCGCGAGGTGCATTACGTGGCTTGCAACAACCTGAGGGATACGATGAGCCTGAACTTCTAGCATTCATCTGTGAATGGATCGATCCATGGCATGGTAGCGTTGACGAGGATGACTTGTGGGATTGGGAGAACAACTCAACCATCGATCACCTGAATGAAAAGATGCGGATGCTTCGTTATTGGTCGCCAACGTTTTCCAAGGAAGCCATTCAACACAAGGACAGAATCTCTCTTGTCTCATCGATATCCAATGTGGCTACCCTACGTATGCAAAGGAAACATGAAGAAGCATTGGAATTGGCTCTGGAATCTGTAAAGCAAGACCCACTTGGAGTTCGCCCTCGTATTGCTGCAGCATTGTGTCTGCTCGATCGGGGCGATTGGCATCAAGCCCTCTCAATTTACAAAGAATTACGAGAAAGCGATGTCAACGATCCACGAGTTAAGGCCCTATCAGTCATACTTGGTCATGAAGCGGATGCTGAAGACATTGAGGTTTCGTTGGTTCTTGAAAAAGGAAAGTCCTTGCGACGTTGGCTCGATGATGCTCCAGTCAATCCAGTAGCAGGTTTAGCAACAAAGGGTGGAATTGATGAAGCCATCAACGCCAACGTTATGATTGTCAATCATGAAGCAGTACGTAGAGGCATGACGCCACGTTACTCATCATCGCTTATTCATCGAATTGTCCAATTCTTCCTGCTCCCTATGATCTTCATTGTTGCAGGTATTGGTCTGGACTCGATTTATGGAGCTGCTGAAGGCGCCGTTGCTACTTTGACACTGTTTGTTCTTCAATTTGGAATGCACCGTTTCAACCGACAGCAACGCAAACAAATCAAGCACCGAGATCAACGTTCCTTGGTTCAGTATGCAAAAATGATGAAACGTTCGAAGGTCAAACCAAGTCGTGACAACATTCCGGTAGGAACACATCTCTTGCTGTCTGGGATCCTTGTGACAGTCAACGGCGTCGTTTTGGACATTGGTCTTCCTGGATGGCTGACGGAACGATTGCCTAAGGATTCCGACAAGACGATTCGATCACGCTTGAAGCGTAATGCGCTTTCAATCTCCAAAAATCGACCAGGTAAACTCTCCATTCTTTCATCCGGATGGTGGCTGAAGAGGCCAAAAGAAGAGGATTCGGACACGCCTGCTCTCGAACGATTGATTGGTCCTGTTGCTTATCGAGGACGACAAGCAATGGTTCAGAAAAAGACCACAGCACTCAACCGCTCGACAAGCATTGGTCCGAGTCGAACACCTGTATCCGACTTGAATCTCTCCAATCGTAATGTTCCGACACATACCATTGCAAGCGAACGTTCCACATACTCCGGTCCCAGAAGGCCGAGTCAGCGATGAATCCATGTTGGTCGCTTCACAGAATTCATGAACCTCGTTGCCTAGCACACCCTATGGGAAATCTCTCTCCACGTGAGTCGGTCAATGCAGTTCTGGATGCATCAGCGAACAGTGCACGATTGTACGGGCACGGCCTTGGCATGATCGCTTCTGAAAACATTATTTCTCCGAATGTCAAACGGGCAATAAATTCTGACCTTCACGGACGATATGCAGAGGGGTTACCTGGTAAGAGGTACTATCAAGGCTGTGATGATTTCGACACCATTGAGGATATTGGAATTAACCTTGCAAAAAAGGTCTTTCAAGCAAACTTTGCCAACATACAATCAACGTCTGGCACCGTTTCAAACATTGGTGCATTGAAAGCTCTCGCAAAACCTGGTGATGCAATCACCGCCGTTTCAACCGCCGATGGTGGGCATATTTCCCATGCTCGAATGGGTGCTGTTGGATTGCGTGATCTTAATGTTTCCACCTATCCTTGGGACGAGGATAGAATGGAACCGGATGTCGATGCATCATGTGCCCTCATTCGAGAGGTGCAGCCTCGAATTACTCTTGTGGGACAATCGGTGTTTCTGTTCCCTACACCGTTGAAAGAGTTAGCAGACGCAGCACATGAGGTCGGTTCAACAGTCATGTACGATGGTGCGCATGTTTTGGGCCTCATTGCTGGTGGAGTCTTCCAAGACCCGTTGAGAGAAGGTGCTGATATCATGACTGGATCGTCTCACAAAACCTTCCCTGGACCTCAAGGAGGATTCCTACTATCATCAAGCGAAGATGCATCGTTTCATCGACGCCTCAACAATGCCATGTTCCCCGGTGTGTGCTCTTCTTACCATTTGCATCACGTTGCAGGAAAAGTCGTTGCACTTGCTGAATTTGAGGCGTTTGGTCAAGCCTATGCAAGCGATATTGTGCGCAATGCAAAGGCCTTTGCTGAGTCGCTCGCTGCAGAAGGGTTTGATGTTCTAGCCGAATCAAGAGGATACACTGCATCGCATCAGGTTCTCACACGACACGGTGAAACAGATTCAGGAGCAGGTGCGATTGCAGCACGTAAACTCGAGGATGCAGGAATTATCACCAACATGAACATGCTTCCTGGCGATACAAAGGCAATGTCTCCATCCGGACTTCGACTTGGCGTACAGGAACTGACACGTGTGGGCATGGGTGTTAACGAAATGGCGGAAGTAGCATCGCT
The DNA here is from genome assembly GCA_049598575.1 of Candidatus Poseidoniaceae archaeon. Lineage (GTDB taxonomy): Archaea > Thermoplasmatota > Poseidoniia > Poseidoniales > Poseidoniaceae > MGIIa-L2. The sequence goes on from JBMYNT010000037.1 coordinate 3,717, forward strand.
TTATGCAAGAGTCTTGCTGAAAGATGAAGATTCCAAGCACGTCCGTGATGACGTTCAGCATTTGAAATCAGATTTCCAACATGTCCAATACTGCTTTGACTCTGAATCCATTCCTGCTTACGAAGGGATGTGAGGTTCATCGAATCAACCATTTCGTTGGACATCGTTCCAAAACGTGGCAAACTCATCCATCCATTGTTCGGTGAAGTCGTTGTGTGGAGGCAACACGAATTCCACTCGTGGTGGAATCAGTTTGAAGCCATCATCGACCATCCTTTGAGCCGCACGTTCATCAATGGCGTCGTTGATTCTCTTGAGTTCAAGAATACAATGCCACGAGTTGGTGGATTGTTTCGGAAAAAGAAGTTCAAGAAAGAATCCGAACAGATAGCGGGTCAACTCGGATGGGGTATCGTTCAAATTGAGAACCAAAACGTCGTCCAAAGCGCTCATCCACTGCTTTCTGTCGCGTTAGGTCAGTACCTGCTCGAAGCGTATCATGAACAGCGATTCAAGGTACGATGGGTAGAACCTCGATCACAAACCGTACAACTCGAAATCGAGGCATCTTCAGATCTTCCTCACCCAAAACCTCTTGAGTCTTTGCCATGGTCAATCATTCAACAGTTGAAGGCCACAGATTCGTCGTTAATGCTCGACCGACACTCACAACATGAATTGAAGTTTGAAGGAGAACGGGTTGTCTTGATTCCTATTGAATCGATGGATCGTTTTCTTTCCGGATGTTTGCCATATGCTCCTCAACAAGATGTTGAGTGGTTTGATGCACATTCATGCCATTTCAATTCACACGAGCATCTCCTGAGGGCAGTCGTACAATCCATTGCCGGAATGTTTCTCAACTCTGAGCAACCTGTCTACATTATTGATGAATCGAGTTGGACTGCATACATCGAAAGTTACATTTGTGAGCGCGGATGGGGAATAGCACACCTTTCCAGTTACGATACATTGGACTTAAGTTTGGAAGTAAAAATGCCTATGCAAAGTCAACTCCCATTCACGATTGGATTGTTGTGTGGAATTTGGGAACGTGCTCATGGTCGAGCCTATCGATTATCGCTACGAAAAGAAAAAGATACTTTTGTCCTTCAAATCCAATCTTTGCTTGACTATGAAAATCAGTGATTGTCTCCGTATATGCGCTCAATTTTTTGAGCAAACAAGGTCAAGGTTCATAACCGAACCATGTCGTCGACAGAGTAGTCAAGACGCGGAGGCTACATCCTATGTCACTTAATCACAACCAAATGGCGTACGCAGCAATCATCTCAACCCTCATTTTTGGATCCCTCTTTGTGGGTATCAGTGGGTTCTATCAAACCTCATCGGGCGTTGGAGATTTCGATAGCGCAGCCGAAGAAGAAATAACGCCTCAAATCGAAATCTCCTCCGGTGATGCAATCGACACCGATGGAGATGGTTTGCCCGATGTTCTTGAAGAGTCACAATACGGTACGCTGAAAGACGATCCTGATACGGACAATGACGGTATGAGTGACGGTTGGGAAGTTGCTCACGGCCTCAATCCACTTGACAGTGGTGAAGCTGAGGAAGCTGAAGAAGAATCTGGTTCCACAAACCAAGCCGATGGTGCAGAAGTAAGCAACGAAAGCGACTCGTGGCCTGACCCGACTCAAGGAAAGTACGGAGATCCTGATAACGATGGTCTCACCAACGAGCAAGAAGCCGAATTGGGAACCGACCCTCAGCGAGCAGACACAGATAACGATGGTTTGAACGACCGCTGGGAATCGATTTACACCATGAACGTCTCATCTCCAGACGGCACGGTAACACTGTTCAATCCTCTGTCTGGAAACTGGGATTGTTCACTTCTCAACGGCCCACTCGAGCAAACACTTTCAGATATCCTCGAAGGATTTGAGGGTGCACCAAGCTGGGAGGAATTGGAAAGTCCACTCGGCCGACACTCCTGTGACCAAGTCCTTGATTTCGATGACGACGGTCTGTTGAACTTCCAGGAGGAAGCATACGGTACGAACCCTGCTGCAAAGGATTCAGACAACGACATGCTCCCTGATATTCTCGAGGTCAACAACGCCAATATGATTCTTGATTTCCAGCTTGGTTCGAACTGTGGCGAACCTGTCATCACACCTCCCTCACAACGTCTCCCAACCGCTTCTCCATTTGCTGATGAAGTCAGTGCATCGTGGTTCTTGTCGGACATGGACGGAGATGGCTATCTCAACGGCCCAAGTGACTGGGACACCGATGGTGACGGAATGCCAGACGGATTCGAGTATTGTTTCTCATTCAAGGACAACCACCCATTCGGCGTATCGAACCCACAAAAAGCCGTTTCTGAACTCCTCAGCCCATCCAATGCATCGGACGGATACAACGACTGGGATGAAGACGGGCTCAACAATCTTGAAGAGTATCAAGTCGCCCTCAAATTCGATCTTGTCAACGGACTCCCCTCCTTCACATCACCTTGGACTGAAGATACAGACCAAGACGGTATGCCTGATGGTTGGGAAGCCAGTCAATACAACCGGACGACGCTTGAATACCCACTCAACCCACGTAACGCAAGCAACGCGAACGATGACATCGATTTCGATGGATGGGATTCCGATGGTGATGGTGACGTCGTCTTTGATGATCTTGAACTAGCGACAACTGTCGTCGATGTGTACGTTGAGAAAGGCGATTACGTCACGGCAAACTCAACCGTTGCACGAGGGCAATACACGCTCGGCGGCGGTAACAAGCAAACCGTCTATCTCGTCGCTCCTGTTGATGGCTATGTCTACCACATCAACGTAGCACCGGGTGATCAAGTAGAATCCAGATTGTTTGTTTGGATGAACGTCGTAGAAGAATCCGAACGATTCACCAACTTGATGGAATATGAGGCCCGATTTGATGAAAACGGCAATGCTGTTGGACGCTCGACAGATCCCACACATGGAGACACGGATCTCGACGGTCTCCTCGACGGAATCGAAGTCGGTGGCTGGGAGATTCTCGTCGTCAACCGAGGTGTGCAATTGACATGGGTTGTTTCAGACCCAGGTCTTGCAGACACGGATTCGGACGGTCTTTCGGACTTTGTTGAGTTCTCCTCAGCCTGCGATGGTCAAGGATCCAACGCCTCCAACGTTGATACAGATGGTGACGGTGAAAGTGACCAGCAAGAGGCTGTACTCGGTTACATTTTCAACGGTGAACAATACTTCACTTCGGCCTGTATGTTTGACACCGACAACGATGGACTTGAAGATGGAGAGGAGGTTATCGCCGGTGCAGATAACTTCGTCACGCATGCCAACAATTCGGATACGGATGACGATGGTCTGATCGATGGCAACGAAATTCTGTTTGTTCCACGACCGTTCCAATACGAAACCAATCCGTTGATCAACGATACGGATGCTGACGGTATGCTTGATGGATGGGAAATGCAAGTCAAGTCCACTGAAGACAACACCAATTCTCACTCACTATGGGTTGCTATCTCAAATTGGGACCGACCTGGATGCACTGAGAGTACCTCCAACAGCTGCCTTATGGAACCTGGCGGCTATGTTTGGATCAATTGGCTCGGCGGCTTTGAATTGCAAAAGAAGTACGAGGTGCACGAAATGAATCTGTCAGGATTTGACATGCCCGGCAACCCACTCTGCGATGGATGCAAAGGACGCTGGGCTCTTGATCCGTCCCTCAACTCGTTGAAGGATGATACGTACGACATTGACAACGATACGCTGCCGAATGGTGCTGAATCACCTACAAACTGGAACACAAACCCAGTCGACGATGACACTGATGGTGACAACCTACCGGATGGCTGGGAAGTACAATACTCGTACGAAGCAATCAACAACAATCTCGTTGATAACGCAACCATCAATGCCTACGGCGCTCGTGGTGTCATGGATCCTTCGATGGCCGACAGTGACCTTGACGGAATTAATGATGGAGAGGAAGACCCAGATCAGGATGGTCTCAACCGTACAGGTTTGATCAAGAAATACTGTCCAGGTTACAATGATTCAACCAATGCTGAGTGCAACATTGACCCTGACACGCCTGACGGAATGAAGTTCTACAACAACCTCGAGAACTACACCAACTTTGAGGAATTGCAAAACGGTACGAACCCGGTGAGCAACGACACAGATGGTGATGCTTGGGAAGACGGGCCAGAGGTTTACTACATGGACCACGATGATGATGGAATGGCTACTGGTTGGGAGTATCACTTCGAATTTGACCCATTTGATGGAGCAGACCGGCTTGTGGATAGCGATGGTGACGGACACACAAACTACTGTGAGTTCAAATGGGATACCAACCCACGAAACCCAGTTAGTTTCCCAGGTCAAGGCGAATTGTGTGATCCGTTTGAAGGTCAGTGAAGTATGTTGAAAAGGACCAAAACAGCTCATTTGCTCGCTTTGTGTTTAATTTTCAATGTCTTTTCCTTCGCAGCAGTCGCTACCGATGCAGCAACAGATCCTGAGATTTCATTTGACCAGGTCGATGGAATGCACACATCTTCAATATTGAATCTATCAGGTGATTCAACAGTACCCCTCACTTCTGTAGAAATTTCTGTTTGGAATATTTCCCAACCTGATCAATGGTCTCTCATTACTTCAAGCCCTTACCTTGATCAAGTTGTACCCTACACGGATCCTGCTACTGAACTCACAATGTGGTCATGGGAACATGCATTCAGTCTGGAAACAATCGATTGCACCTGTTACATCGAAATATCGTTACTTGAGCAAACAGATTTGGTTTCATTTGGTTTGATTGCATACATCGGGGATGAGCACCATCGCCCAGTATTGAGGCATGCGTTGGACACCAGTAGCACCCAAATGCACTCAACGAAAATCTTCAATGATAATTCACTTGATTTGTCATTCAATTTTTTGCTGCCACCATCACAGACTGAGTCAATCGATGAAGATGAACAGATTCTGTCAAGCGTTCGGATTTGTCCTGCACCATTTGGCATTTGTTCGGAATCCTATTCAAGTCTCGATAGCACAGATGTTACAATCGACAACCTACTTGCGATCGAAGTTGATGTAGATGCACAATCGATTCAAGATGGGTATTATCTGTTGCAGGTACAAATTCAAGATCTTTATCTCACATTATCAAACAACATCACGCAATTTGTTGTTCTAGATCAATCCAAACCTGTTGTGAGTTTGACGGCTATCGATGAGGTCATCGAATCTCAGCCAATCTTGGTTGATCTCGATGTAGATGACGGATACGAAGGATCTGCGTACACCATCACATGGAGCATTACAGAACCAGACGGTACGCCTCGTGCCGTATTGGAATCAGAGATTCTGGAGGACAATCGTTTGCACTTCGAACCGACAAAGGCAGGAGAATATCGTGTCAATGCTCTGGTTCGTGACATTGGAGGTCATTTGGTGACAGTAATTCACAACGTAAGCGTCAGCAACATTGTTCCGATTATCGAAATCAGATTCGATGGTTTCCTTGTAGAAAACGATTCAATCGTTACCATTCCATCCTCTGGTAACTGGACATTTAGTGCAAATGAAACAATGGACACACCCAACGATCAGAGCACCCTCGAATACACGTGGTTCGTTGATGGGAAAACACTCCTCAGCGGTAAATCCTTCCTCGTATCAAATGACATTCAGCAAACCAATTATCTGGAGATAAGGGTTCAAGTTACAGATGATGATGGACAATCCTCAGAATTATTCTTCCAAGTTGTCCAACAAGATGATTTAGAGTCTGAATCGAATTCTGGTTCGATTCTAGCATCAACAGTTTCACTTCTCTTCGTATTTTCAATCGCTCTACTTGTATACATACGTCAACGTAAACAATCTGAATCAAACACAGGCTTTGCAAAATGGACTGAACGGGGCAAAGGCCCAAAGAATTGATTAAAGAACTGTGACGTTTGCAATATATCATGAGCACAATGTTCGAAGAGGCATACGGGACGTTGCCAGAGAAACCACCTACTCTATCGAAGGAGGTCTATCGAGAACGACAAGATCGATTGCTCTCCCAACTCGATGTCGATGATCTCATCATCATCTCCTCTTTACCCGAAGCCACGAGAAGCAACGATGTGCATTATCCGTATCGTTCCTCGAGTGACATGATGTACATGTGTGGTTGGACTGATCCAGAAGCCACGTTGATGTTTTACCATGATGATGGTGAATGGATTTCACATCTTTTTGTTCAACCCAAAGATACACTGATGGAAATTTGGGAAGGACGACGCCATGGTACAGAAGGTGCATTACGAGATTGGCCAATCGACCGTGCTGATTCATCTCATGATATGTGCTTGCACCTCGAACGTCTTCTCGAGTCATCCGTACGTGTACACGTTCGTCCAGGTATTGATTCTCGCATCGATTCAATCGTGATGGCTGCAGTTGAGAAGCGGGATCGAAAGCGCCAGCACTTTGGCTCTGGTCCAATCAGTATCGAAGATCCCAGCCGTCGCATTGCAGAGATGCGATTGCGTAAATCCGATGCTGAGATTGAACAGATGCGTTATGCTGCAGAAGTATCCTCGAAAGCACACGAATTGGCAATGGCAGCGAGCAAAGACGGGATACATGAATTCCAAATCCAATCAATCATTGAGGGATTCTTTGTTTACGGAGGTACGAGCGGTTGGGCTTATCCATCCATCGTTGGGTGCGGTGAAAATGCAACGATTCTCCATTATACCGTCAATAATTCACCATGCCAATCCGATGAAATTATTCTGATTGATGCTGGTGCGGAGTACCAAGGTTATGCTGCAGACATTACACGTTCTTGGCCAATTGGAGGGACCTTTTCAGATGCTCAGAAGGAAATTTACGAAATCGTTCTCGATGCTCAAGAGAAAGCCATTGACGCTTGTCGAGTAGGCAACCCATACAACATGCCTCACGAAGTTGCTCGAAAAGCACTGGCTGAAGGATTGATTCGTCTTGGAGTTATTACCCAAACGCTGGATGAAGCACTTGATGTTGAAACTGGTGAATTGCGCAAGTGGTACATGCACAATACGGGACACTGGCTCGGTTTGGATGTGCATGATGTGGGTACCTACAAACCCGATGGCACACCACGTTTGCTCGAAGAGGGAATGGTTCTCACCGTAGAACCCGGACTTTACTTCGGAGCCTGGCGTCCTGATGTTGATTGTCCGGAGCGATATGCAAACATTGGGATTCGCATTGAAGATGATGTCCTTGTTACGAATGGAGCTCCTGATGTCTTGACCAGTTCCTGTCCAAAAACAATTGATGATATTGAACGAATTGTTGGAAGCCTTTGAGGTGGCCGTATGGCTTGGCAAGAGACGCTCCAAAGGATTCTATCTTCGAATGAGACGTTTCGTTTGACTGTTGAAGAATCCGTTGAGCTCTACAATGATGCTCCTCTTCATCAATTGATGAAAGCAGCTCATCATCGAAGATGTCTACATAATCCTACCAATGAGGTTACCTACCTCGTCGATCGGAACATCAACTATACCAATGTCTGCACAATTAACTGCCAATTTTGCTCTTTCTATCGGCCACCTGGTCATGAAGAAACCTATACACAATCCTACGATCAAATCCATGACCGTATTCACGAACTTGAGGCAATTGGGGGCTCACGTATTTTGATGCAAGGCGGCGTGAATCCTGATCTTGAATTCGGTTGGTACATTGATCTCATCAAAGCGCTGCGAGAACGCCATCCTACGATCGATTTGGATTGCTTTTCGCCTATCGAGATTGAAGGAATTGCTGAAGTCACTGACTTGCCAACTCAGACTGTATTGGAACATCTCAAGGATGCTGGAATGCATGGCCTACCCGGAGGTGGGGCCGAGATGCTTGTTGAGGCTGTACGAAAGGATGTATCTCCAAAAAAGGGACATCCTGACAACTGGTTGCGGGTCATGAAAGAAGCCCAACTTCTTGGATTAACAACAAGCGCAACCAATGTTATTGGTTTTGGTGAAACAAACGTAGACCGTGTTCAACATCTCCACCGAATCCGAGAACAACAAGAAGAAATTCGTTCGCTCGGGTTGCCTGGCTTCACATCGTTTATTGCATGGCCCGTACAGTTGGAAACCAACACCTTCGGCAAAAGAAATCGTGGTCAAAACAAGTTTGAACGAGGCGCTGGTTCGACGGAATACTTGCGCCATGTTGCGATTTCTCGTTTGTTCTTGGACAATGTGGACCACATCCAGGCATCATGGCCAACTATGGGGATGGGAATTGCACAGATGGCTTTGCTTGCAGGTGCTGATGATGCAGGATCAACCATGATGGAAGAGAACGTGGTCTCCGCATCGGGAACGACCAAATTTAGTGCTACGGAATACGAATTGCAACTTTCGATTCAACGTGCAGGATTCATCCCAAAGCGACGCAACAGCGATTATGAATTACTTGAGACACCTGATGCCCTCGTTGATGCACCTATGACAAACAGTCAACCGCCACGTCAAGCGGTTGAGTTGGTGTAAAAGACAACCCATATCTCAGCGACGATGTTTCGTCCACCTTTGCTCGATTCACCGGTTGGGTTGTACTCCTGCCCATTGAAGAGACCTCGATAGGTCAATTCGTTGTTCTGGCCATTCATGTCAACCCAAGAAGTGATGTCGAAACTCCATTGTTTGACATCTTGACCTGCACACCACCCTGCTCTTCCAAATGGCCATGAACCGAATTGATTGGCAACGACACCATTGTTCACCTCGTTTTCACAGCCTGTGCTTGAATAGACGATTGGATGCCACTCATAGGTGTGGTGTGAATCCATGTAGTAGTGATGTTGATGGTCACAGAACTCAGCACAATTCGCATCGTCTTTCTGGAAACCATGGCCCGTGATGGTTGCAACAATCTCAACTCTGGTCGTTTCACTTGGAACAGTGAAATTCAGGCTTCGAACATACCGACTTTCATCGTTGTATGTTCCATCGAATTGTCCTCCAGTGAAACCAAACTCAGCATCAAATGCTCGCTCACCACTTCCCCAATTTGAAAACAAGAATTTGATGGTAAGGTCTCCTTTGTTCGCACCTTTGTACCGGAATCTTCGCTCCTGATCGTCTTCAAGCATGAACAAATACGGGCTAATATCGGTTAACCATCGCCCTTCGCGTCCATACGTTGTAATCCAGCGCATGAATTCAGTTCCACAAATCGAAGAATTGTCTGCATCACAGATGTACAGATGTGCGAGATAATCCCATTCATGGCATCCTCCGTAGCTTCCATCGCTCTTTTGATACCGATTGGCTCTCTCATCACAGGCATGTTCATGAAACACTTCGAGTGTGTCGTACGATGACATATTCTCTGGTAATGTGAACGTCGCATTCCTGTAGGAATTGTGATTGGCTCCCCAACCACCAGCATGTCGATCGAAATCGTAGAGGGTAACAACATCGATGCCTGAATCCTGCATTCGAATTTCCGGTTCGAATTCAGCATTCCATTGGTGTGGTTCGTATGTGTAGTGGAATGGATCGTTCGTTTGTGAAACCCATGCATAAATTGAGCCGGTATCACGTGCGCGTTGGAAGCGGTCGATTCCCATGAAAAATGGACTGTTGAAGTTGGATATCATTTGGCCCAAGCCACCTTGGATGTTGCTTGCATCCATGTCAATGTAGTGTATACGGCCATCCCATTGCTCTTCTTCGCTTGGGTTGAGGCGTGCTTCGACGTCGCTCTTACGCGAGAGTACATCGTTGTGGTAGCTTGAATCAAAGGAACCGTAGAACAAGTGGGTGTTTTCCGGTAAGTTACGAATAAATGTGCCCGGATTTGTTGACCATGTTGCTGAATTCGAGTTCCCGCTTCCGTCAGTATACTTGAACATGAACAGATAGACATCATTACCAGTCCACTTGTTTTGTAATGTGAACGTACCATCGAGTGTTGGTACTGTGAAGGTTGGTACAATGTCCATTGGGCCATTCACAGAAGTGCCAGCTGTCCATTGAACTGGCTTTTGGACGATGGCACAACCATCTACATCGATTGTCCATCGTGCAGGACTGTCAGCACAAATGTCAACGTTGGCAAACACACCGTCACCATCGAGGTCAGCACATCCTACTGAGTTGACAGTTAAGCCGCTCGGTGTTCCTTCACATGCATCGATCAAATCATTCACACCATCTTCGTCGGTATCACGTTCGATGGCTGCGCAACCGAATTCATCAACATCCGTTGCATTGGCCGGTGTCGTTGGGCACAAATCCAATGTTGCCCCAGTTGCATTGACATCGTTGACGTTATCGTTGTCATCATCAATGTCTTCGGTTGCATCATAGCAACCATCCATGTCGAAATCTGTGTCGATTGTCCTTTCGACTTCCCAATTTGAGCGCCCTTTCGGACAAAGGTCTGTTGCATCGAGCTCACCATCGTTATCGTCATCAGAATCCTCGAGAAGATCGTTGCAACCATCCTGATCCCAGTCGTTGTAGAGATTCGCTGGCCAATTGATTTCTCCGTTCAAACAGGCATCATTGACATCAAGGATGCCATCACCATCATCATCGTCATCGTTGGTGTCATCATGGCATCCATCCTGATCACGATCGTTCTCTTGCGTGCTTGTCCAACCGAGGCTTGATGTGCAACCATCATTAGAATCGAGGATTCCGTCGTTATCATCATCCAAGTCCTCATCGAAATCTCTGCAACCGTCCTGATCAGCATCGCTTTGAGCATTTGATGCCCATCCGTCCGATTCGCCATAACCATCTGGACAGAAATCGACACTATCCTGGATTCCATCTCCATCTCCATCGTTGTTTTCTTCAACGATGATGGTGATGTTCTTGGAATCTTCAGTAAGCGTGTATTCTCCACATACCGCACTTGTTCGAACAACGAATGTTTCTGTTCGCACGTCAAGGTCGGTCAAAATATAGGAAAAGCTACCATCGTCCTGAAGTGGCAATGAGTTGATTGTTACCGATGAATCTTCTTCAGTAATTTCAATCACGGTTGTGCAAGTATTCAACGCTTCATGCAACACCTGGCCTTGGAGTACAAGCATGGCAGCCTCGATAACGAGGAATTGTGGTGCAACAATCGATGTTGTCCCTTCTTCTGGAAGGAGGATTTCGATTGTATTTGTCATGCTTATCAATTCCCCCATTGTTGGCGATATTGTTAGATCGACAACGTACGTTCCTGGTTCATTTGGCAGTAAAACAACGGAAATACTTGTTGTCTTCTTTGTTATGCTGTAAGCAGACTGGCTGATAGCCTTGCCAGAGTGCGTTATGCTTGCTTCGATTGAATAATCGCCCTCACCGGTCGTCTCGAGTAGGACGTTTAGATTAGCAATTTCATATAGTTCGCCAGTGATTGATTCTTTATCCCATTCTGCTGTTAATGTGAATGGGATGGGTGTAGCCTCTTCCTCAACAATCTTAGAATTCGTGTCATTGCTTCCAAAACAACCGGATAGCATCAAGAGCGAAAGCAATACAGCGAGAAAAGGCTTGTTGGCCATGTACCTTACATGGCCTTGAAGGACATGAATCTAACGTTCGCCGATGTAGAACTGTTCTGTTCTGGGATCGTTGATTTCTAAATCTTTGAGGTGAACGATTGAATTAGGAAATTGAACATGAACTGGACAAACCCAAAGCAGGGGCATTTGCTCGTTTCGTTTTATTTTTAGAATAAATTCCCAATGGATGCGGTGCAGTGGCGAATTGACCGTCCCAGGCCACGATTGGTTTGGAGGACTTATGGAAAATGTTCCATCTTCTTCAATTTTCGAAGAACCGCCTTCCGCAGAAAATCGCATTGGTCGTAAAAAGACCCCGCCCTGTATGTCCTTTCTCTCGATTGGCGAATCTTCACCACCTGCAGTACCGTCATCAAGACCTGCCTCCCAGTGATGTGGTAACGGTGTGGAGAGACCAACAGGTGGTTGTGAGCCCGCCGTTGTATTGGAAAGCTCAATGAGTGCCTCTCTTGATGGGGGGAGAGTTCCTACTTGCCAGTGGCAGGATATCGATTTCCAATCTGGTAATTCATCAGGCAATTTGATACGGCCAGATAATGGCTTTCCACTGACAATTGGGTGATCGAATTCAACAACTGGTTGCTCTATTGGTGATCGAAAGAAGTCCTGTTGACGTTTGAGATCGACGAAATTAGCAATCAATCGAAGTACAATTGGTAGCATCAGGATGGGTACAACAATGATACTTAGAATTGGATAATCAAGAAGACCAATCTGCAGGCTTTTCGTTCCAACGCTCGGTACGCCAATGCTACTCAACAACGGTTCTAAGAAGAGATAGACAAGTGTCGAGAGAAGAAGAATGACTGCAGCATTAATCATTCTTCGAGCAACACCATGGAGTTTGTTTGGAAGGATGTACCAACCTCTGCGTTGTTGTTTCACAAGTTCAACAAATGGTTTGCTATCTGTAAGGACTTCAGATACTCCATCATACGATTCTCCGTTGTTGTTTACAATGGTTCGTTCAATCAACCATCCTTCTGAACTTTGAATGGTGTAAGGTGGTAACACTTTGACGACTTCATCATCGGTGAGATTGGAGGCGATTTCGTCTTCAAAGACCGGTGCTGAATTCGCATTCAATCGTTTATCATCAAACGGAGGATAGCGAACGCGATGAACAATTGACCATGATGACATATGCTCTCCTCAGGTGAACAGAAGCTTGACTCCTGCTTGCAAAGCCAATTTACGAAATGCTGGAACTTTCTTCAACAATGCGAGACCCAAAGGAACGGGTTTCTCTATATCACCGATTTCGTTGATGAGGGAAATTACCTCCGGTTTTGCAAAATTCGCAAAGTGTTCATCCAACTCTTCATCCGTTCGGGTAGAAACAAGGAGGTCTCTTAGCGCTCGTGCACGATCTTGTTCCTTCTTCATCTTGGGCCACGAGGATTTTGTGACTGATTTCAAATCCTTTTCAGATAACCGATTCAGATTGACATGTTTGACAAGTTTATCTGCAATCGATGAGATCTGTTTGAATCCGGGTCCGAGCCCCCCACCAGTTGTTGGTTTCGCCAGCGCTGCCGGCAGGAGCATTGGAGAATCCCGGGCTGTCGGTTCCCGCACCATGCATTGGCAGTTGCTTGTAAGCGCTGTGGTAGTTGTGCACCGCCAAGCCGATTTGCTTAAAGTTATTACTGCAACTCATTCGGCGGGCGGCTTCACGAGCGGCCTGAACCGCCGGCAAAAGCAAACCCACCAAGACGCCGATGATGGCGATGACAACCAGCAGTTCAATCAGTGTGAATCCGGAACGCCGGATTTTGTTCCTGGTGATGTTCATTTTCGTAACGGCTTTCATGTTTATGAAGAAAGGAATCAACTAAGGGCAAACG
>JBMYNT010000038.1:0-15637 GCA_049598575.1 Candidatus Poseidoniaceae archaeon
ATCGACACACTCGCGTGGGCTATGAAAAACCCAGGGACCCCTGAACTCGTTTCACCTGCTGAATCTCCTGTTTACGACAACATGCAGGAGAAGGTGGATTTGCATTCCATCGCGATTCCTCATCATTGGCCCCAAGATCGAGGTCGCTACATGTCTGCAAGTGTCATTATTGCCGAAGTGAATGGGCAAAGGAACATGAGTTTCCACAGGCAGTTCCTTCGTGATGAGAACCATCTCGTTGTTCGTCTCGTGCCTCGACATTTGCGGACTATGGTTGATCAAGCAAGGGAGCGTGGAGAAGAAGTCAACATCGCCATCGTCAATGCTCCTGATCCGGTTGTTCTACTCGCAGGGGCCATGTCGTTTGATGAGCCAATCGATGAGTTGACGATCGCCGCTGCACTTCACGAGAAATTGTATGATAAGCAACTTCAGTTGGTCGAATTGCCGAACGGTATCCAAATTCCTGCAGATGCTGAATATGCTATGTGGGGACGAATCACGTTGGATGACGATGACGAAGGTCCATATGTCGATATTACAGGAACCGTGGACGATGTGCGACAAGAACCGGTGATTGAAGTCGATGGGATCATTCATCGTGACGACCCTATTTTCCATGCATTGATTCCTGGCGAAGCCGAACACAAGACATTGATGGGATTGCCTCGCTCGCCGACCATCAAAGAAGCCGTTGCACAAGTTGTTGATTGCATCGATGTCCACATGACCGAGGGTGGTTGTGGTTGGTTGGCTGCCGTCGTCAAAATTCGAAAGACGTCCGAGGACGATGGGAAGAAGGCCATTGAAGCTGCGCTGGCAGGTCACCGATCCATGAAAATGGTCACCATCGTTGATGAAGACATTGACATCAGCAATCCCGTTCGTGTTGAATGGGCAATGGTGACCCGTTGGCAACCTGACCGTGATACACACATTTACCCGAATCAAAAAGGGTCAAGTCTGGATCCCTCTCGATACCAGGATGGTCTGACATCGAAGGTTGGATTTGATGCAACCATCCATCATTCAGATAACCCAGAAGGGTACATGAGCGTCCAGTAGGGATGGTCATGGGTCAATCTTCACATGATGATTTGCAGCACCCACGTCGTAATCTTGGGAACAGATATCGGACCCAAGCTCAAAAATTTGTTCGGTTGGCAAAGGCCGACCTAGAGCGTAAAGAATCCAATATGCAGTGGGCAGAACAAAATGCACGCCAAGCCTTGTTGCATGATTTCACTGATGAGAGAAACTGGCGATGTTTGGCAGACATCAAAATTGGGCTCAAAGACAATGACGGACTTGGAATTGTATTGGAAGATGTATTCACTGTTCTTGGTAGAGATACGGCGCAATTTGAGAAACTGAAACAACTGGATTATCTCGAATTTGGTTTGGAACTTCTCGAAGCTGCCTTTGCTCGAGATCCACTCACGCCCGATGCTTGGTGGGAAGCCCTCGTTGCTCGAGGTGGTGGCGATGAACAAAGTGATGAGGTTCTGTTGGAGATTGCTGAATTTGCGGATCGTTGTCGTGATTTGGATTTCCGTGACCAGCGTGCGAACATTGTCTATGGTCGTCGAATTGAGCATCTTCGTTTGCAAGGTTTCGAGGATTTGTTCATCGAATTGAGTCGACATTTGCTCGCTCATCGGCCAGTGAATCATGAATTATGGATGCAATTGGGCCGTCTGCATGAACGACGGCAGGAGATTGATTCAGCTTGGTCATGCTACGATCACGTTCAGACGTTGATGCCGCATCTACTCGTGCGTGACGAATTCCTGAATCGACTGACAGAACGTATGGATGGTGGAGAAAAGACACCCTGGAGTGGGCCAAAACTCGAGCATCGTACAGCATTCCTTGAGCAGATGGAAGAACTGAACAAACGTGTACGGCAGGAAACAACTGAACAAATTCTTGAATCAATGGAGGAAGTAGGAGACGAAACGAACCTCGAAGAGAAGAAACTCGTTGAACTGATCGAATCTTCGAATATCTCAGAGGCCTTCTTCATGGCTCGGCGACTTGTTGCTTCGGGCGAGTCTTGGGCGGAACCGTATCTCGATCAGTGCCGTTCCATGATGTAGGTGGTACAATGTCCCCAGTGTTCGTCTTAGCCTATGTTGTTCGCAAAAGCAATCCTCGATCGGTTTTGAAATCAGGTTCCATTCTCATGGTTCAGCACCCAGAGCGTGGTTGGGAATTCCCTGGAGGACACATCGAAGAGGGTGAGCATCCAGAGCAAGCATTGCATCGTGAACTTATCGAGGAAACTGGAGGTAGCGGTAGACTTCTCGCTTGGAACAAATCGTATTACCCAAATGGTTGGGTCGGGTTGGTATCCGTTGACGACGAAGAGGTACCGTTCAGTCAACAGCGTTGGAATGTCAACGACCAACACGTATCGACGGTCCAATGGTTTGCAGAATTACCCGAATTTACCCATTGGGATGTTCAGGAAGTTATCGATTTGAGCAATTGGGTAGATTCTATAGATTTAGGGCATGAGTGATTGCATTCGCTCTGTCCATGCCAAGTGCTGCTCATCGTTAAGTGCGCATCCAAGAACAACAGCCACCAGCATGGAGTCTTCCACTCGTTGAGGTTCTTCAATGAGCCAATTGAATTCATTCATTCGATCAAGGCGATGCGCCATCATGATCATAGCTCGCAAATCTGGGCGATCCTGTCCAGCATGGTCCTTGTTGAGATGCTTCATGCACCAGTCAAAAACGCCACGAACATCGGCTGGGTGTACACTCAATTCAGGTGTTGCTTCACCAACATCGCGTGGCTTTGATTCATCGACTTGCTGTTGAAATCGAACCGCTTCCTCATCTTGTTCGTCGATTGATAGGTCCAGAAACAGGCTGCCTGCTTCAATCGCCATTGTGACTTGATTGGCGAGAATGGCATGTGCGTGTCCGTTCCAAGCATTTCGGGCAGCGTCGAACATCTTTCCATATCGAGCGTGAATGCGAGATGCGCCGATTCGGGATATAGCGATGGTTTCATGCGCATGATTTTCCTTCCTTGAAATATCACCATACACTTGCAGTGCCATGAGATCCTCTCCGGAAGCCATGTGGTATGCTGCTTTGTTCAGGAGTGATAAGTCATGATCTCGGCTCGCTTTTGCTACAGATTTGAGCCTGGTTTCAGCCCATGTGAGATCTTCCTCTGCTCCAGTTGCATCTCCTTTTTCGAATCGTTGAAGACCTCGCTCCATTCGTAGCCGTCCTTCCAGCGCAAGGTCACGCGTTTCAGGATTTCTGCATACTTCGAGCGCTTGATCGATGGCCTCCTCAAGACGTTGATCGCCAAGCATTCGTCGACGTACCAAGTCAAAGGTTGCTCGCTGTGCTGGAGTTAGGACCGGCAAAAGAAGTTCCACCAATTCAGCAGCATCGAGATAGAGGGCAGCCTCGATAATCGCCATCCAGTCGCTCCATCCGTGTTCGTTTCGCCATTCTTCAGCAGTTTCCAACGATACAGGTCCTTCCTCTCGCCATTTGGAGATGTACAATCCTGGTGCCTTTGGTCTCATTTCTTCACCTCATGTTGGAGTGTTAGTTGTGCAATGAATGCAGATTCTGCTCGAATGCGATCAACGTTTCCTGTCCATCCCGCAGCTCCGTCATGACCTCCACCGTCGCCACCGTGTTGTTCTGCTATCGCCTGCATGATGGCTCCAAGGTGAACGCCACGCAAAGTAGCCTTACGTGTCGCTCGTGCTGTCAATCGGGTCTCGCCTTCTCGATGGCGTGAAACGAGAGATACATCGCAACCAGTACCGAGAAGCATCGAAGCAAGTCGTCCTTCGAGCGTACCTGCATAGGTCGTAACGAGACTCCAGTCGCCCGCATCGTGATGCTTAGCACGTCCAAGGCCACGAAGTAAACTACCTCGTTCCGATGGAGACGTATTTTCTCGTTCAATGTATTCACAAAAATCAGCGTAGTCAATGTCGCTTCCTTCGAGAAGTTTTGTTGTCACTTCGAACGAGGTTGTGTTGGCGTGTTTGAATCGCCCTGTATCGGTAATCATGCCTGCTAGCAACATTTTGCGAACGGGTGGTGTTAGAGCATCCTTAGCATGTTCAAACATGTAGGTTGCAACCATTTCTGTGGTTGCACGAACATCCCATTGCATCATATGGTCTCCATCGTTTAACGTCCACCCGTTGGTGGCATGGTGATCGAGAATCAATCGTGGCACATCAGGTAAGTCGATACCAACTTGGTCTGGTGCAGCGGCATCGACAACAACGATGCCACCAAGATTTGCTGGGAAAGCCGTGCCCTTGGCCGTCACCTTACGAAATGGTGCCTTCATGTCTTCAACAAGCCTCTTGGCAATTCGTCCTAAATGCAAACCACAGGCGAGGAGTGAGGGATGAATCGAAGCCAGAGCAATGGCGGATCCAATGGTATCCATGTCTCCGTTTTGACCGGTGATGACAGGAACCGCTCCACGTTCAATGGCAGCATCGAGCCATTGCTTCATTGCAGCAATGTCGTCTTGTTGTGAGTTCAAGCTTCTCCCTCAAGTGATTTCTTGAGTTCTTCATAGGCTGCGACAAGTTTTGCTTCATGCTCGGAGAGTCGCTCAGCATGCTCGGAGAGTGTGGAATGGGTCGTTTTGAGTTCTTCAACCAACGCTGCTTTGTTGTCAACTTCAACCAAAACGCCACCGAGTTGGCGATGCAGTGCCATGCCTTCGGGGTGCTTCTCAACCGCTGTAATGGTTGTTTCCAATTCTTGCAATTGTGCCCGAACGGTCGCCACTTGATGACGTGCATTCTGAACTTCGGAGACAACAACTTGCAATTGCTCAACAGTGCTCATGCATCCGTCGAATCGTCCTTGGTTGATGAACCTGCGGTTTCAATCGCCTGTAGAATTTCATCAGCAGCTATCAATCCACGAATCCGTGTGTTCCACATGGCACGGAGATCTTTGGCGTTGGCCTCTTCCAAACAGAATGAAAAGGTGTTTTGATCATGCTCCTGGCTTTCAGTTTCTGAGACGAGCGAATCTCGCATAGCCTGAATGTCCGTAGCGTCCGCTCGTGTAATCGTACAAACAAGCGAGAACGGCGTTGCCGCCATTGCCATCACTCCTCTTCAGAAGTCTCTTCTGCAGCCTTGCGCTCAAAGTCGAGAGCAGCTTGCTGAGCGATGAATGCCATATCGGCCGTCGTGGCACCTTCAACGGATCGTCGAAGAATACGTGAGTTTGCATCGCTTGCTCGGGTGAATGGTTCCCACGCACCGCCTGCGAATGTGTGGCCACACTTTCCGCAGGACCAGATGCCGACGGATTGACGGGTTACCTTGCGGTAGTGACAAACAGGGCATGTGTACTTGGCGTTTTTCTTGGCCAGAGCACTGCCTGCGTTACGTCGTACGCTAACACCATATCGTGCACCAAATCGTGCTGTTGCCTTTGCTTTCTGGGTTCGCTTTGCCAATCAGTTCCCCTCCTTTTCTGCCACCATTTCTCTCAGTTCACTGCACTTTTGTTCGGCGACCGCTAGAATCTCGGCAAATTCGTCCGGAGTGAAGACTCCTTTTAGCCCCTTCTGTAACGAGTGGAGGTGGCCTTCGTCTCCAAGAGTGATGTGAATGCGCTCGTCTCCACCGAGTTCTTCTTCTTCACTCGGGTCGTAAACAAAGCGTCCACCTGCACGCTTGAACGATGCCATAATCGGTGTTCCATTGACCTTCAATGTGTGGTCTTCACCAACATCGAAACGTTCGGCTGGAACAACAGCTGTTCGTAGAGCAGCAATGGCTGCGAGCCCTGCAGCATCGAAGATATTGCCTCCATCGGAAAGAACGTGGATATCGATCATGACGCCCCAGACCTTCTCGCCTGGAACGATGCACAACTCGTCCATGTCAATGCATCCGGATTCACGGATTCCACGATCGACAACTCGACCGAGTTCGATGGATTCTGGTGAGGGTGGGCCTGGCTCATACTTGCGGTGAGCAACAGGTCGCAGTTCAGCACCACACATGAGGGAACCTTGTGTTGGTCGATCTGGCCATGGTGTTCGGATTTCGAATTTGACCCCAGCGTAGATGATGGTGTCGCCCCAAACAACCTTGGCGGAACCTTCAGCGTTGTACAAGCAGTCGACTTCGAGGTGGACTTCACGTCCTTCGAATTGCCCTCGACCATCGATGCGTTGCCCTTCTGCTGCCAGACGGTCTAGCTCTTGTCGCAAGAGGGAAGGAACGAGTTCAACCATCAGGCTTCACCTCCTTCATATCGACGCTTGAGAGCATCAACCATGATTTCATGAATTTCTTTCGCAGCCTTGTGGTTGTATTCCATGGCGAGATTGTACTCATCAATGGAGAGGTCGCCATCCATTTGTAGGAAAGCAATCTCTCCCGTGTTCGGAAGAATTCCTACTGGAAGGTCGGCTTGACCGTAGTTGTCTTCTGCTTTGTCAAGGTCAAGAACAACCGTGTCTTCGATCTTTCCAGAAGCTACACCGACGATCATGTCGCGCATAGGAATTCCAGCATCAGCAAGTGCAACGGATGCTGCAGTGATTCCTGCGCATCGTGTTCCTGCTTCTGCAGCAAGGATTTCGATTTCGACTCGAATCTTTGAGCGAGGATATCGCTCAACGAGGACAACCGATTCCAGAGACTCAGCTGTGACCTTTGAGATTTCACGACTTCGTCGATTGAATCCTGGTCGAATTCGATCACCGGTTGAGAACGGCGCCATGTTGTAGCGTACGTCGATCACAGCACGGTCTTGTCGCTGAATCTTTCGAGGGTGCGCTTCCATTGGTCCATAAACTGCAGCTACTGCAACGTTCAGTCCGTGTGTAACCATGGCTGAACCATCAGCAGCAGGGAGGACCCCTGCTTCAATCGTTACCGGTCGCATCTCATCGATTGCTCGACCATCAAGTCGCTTTCCATCTTCTCGTAGTAATTTTACGTCTCCATATCCACCCATCAGTGTTCACCTCGTTCGTTTTCAAGTGCTTCTACCGCACCTTCGAATGTGTTTTTGTGTCCCTCTTCATTGAGAGTTTGAATCAATTGTCGTGCAACATGCATGTCTGCTGCATCTCCGTGAATCCATACACGGCCGTTGTCCCCGACGATGATGCGACAATTGGTAGCATCACGAATTCGGCTAAGCATAGCATTGTTTTGGCCTCGAATGGTATCGATCAAATTGACTGGGATTGAGACAACGGCGCCTTCGTTGAGGCGTCGAAGTCCTACGCCCTTCATGGTGAGAACCATGTTGTGGGTTTCATCAACTTCCTGAATGCGAGCAAGTGCAGCGTCACCGATTCCGAGGTGTTGTCGAGTCGAGCCAAATTCTACCTTCCAAGGTGCGAGGGACATTGGAAGCAATGCTTGGAACGGTCCGTTGACATCAAAGAACCAGAGATTGTTGCGGACTTCTGCTACAAATCCGATGACGAGGTCACCTGATCGTGGCATGTATGCACTGTTAATTGGAAGAACAGAAACGACATCGTTTTGTTCGTTGAGCCATCCCAAACGGGTGGCAATGAATTCGTTGTTTTCGGCAATTGTACCAGTACCTGCTCGCTTCCCGGATGATGGCCCAATGACCATTCCCGGGGTCACGAGGCGCTGCTCGGCGCCAACTTGACCTTCGGACATTCTTTTCTCTCCGTTCCGCCCACTCGACATCCCATGATAAAGGGCACCCTTTTGTCACGAGGCCAATTCTTTGACTTCTGCATCGTTTGCACGCTTGAGAACTTGACCAATGATGTCCCCTTTCATCCCTGCAGGAAGTTCAACAATGCATGCCCAATCTCCGTTCTCAAGCCATTGCTCTTTCTTTTGGTAAGGACGAAGCAATTGACTCACGCCTCCATAGGCACTTCCTGGAATTCGAAATGCGAGTCGAACTGATTCGAAACTTAGGGGAATCAGTGGTTTCAGTTTCGCGATTGCATCTTTGACTTGATCCTCCAGCCGCTTGAACGGGTCCACGGAGTACTTCGATTCATCAAGCGCTAATTCAATTCGTGTTCGAGGGTGTGGAGACTTGCTCTTTGGATCGATGGCTTGGCTGTGAATGTGGTGGATGATTTGCTGACGCATATTTTCGACGCGTGCCTTTCGTTGAGCTGTGGTTAATTGAATCGAACCTTTCTCGAGGATGATGTTGAGAATCGCCTCAACATCCAATGTTTGGAAGGTCTTCATCAATGCCTCTTCTGTTGGGCGCTCACCAGCGCGGGCATCATGGAAAATCTCATCCATGGCCATGAAATCATCCAACTCAATGGTTGATGCATCTTCCTTCCATTGTTCGACGAGGTCTGGGTCGACCAAGGCTTCGTAGCGTTTGCCACCTTTCTCGAGTCGGGCAAGAACTGCATCATCGAGACTGACCATGTGGCCACCTCAAACACGTGAATGGTGACTTGATGCTCAATCCTCAAGAGGCTTGAGTCGGTCAAGTTGCTTGTTCACTTCTCCACGGTCGAGGATCCTGTAGCCGTTACCATCAACGACAACAACTTCGACAGCATCTCGGTTGAGTTCGGTATCATTGGCTGAGCGAAGAGCCTCAAGCCCCATCTTCATGGCTGCGTTGAGCGTCATACCACTCTTCCAATTCTTCTCAAAGTATTCGATGACGGTGTTTCGGTTGCTTCCAATGGCACCGGCATGGTAGGATTGGTAGGCTCCGGATGGGTCCGTCTCGTAGAGGTGGATTCCTTCATCGTCGACTCCACCAATGAGAAGAGCGGTACCGAACGGGCGGGATCCTCCGTACTGTGTGAAGGACTGCTTAAAGTCGCAGATTTTCTTGACCAGTACGTCGATTGGTACAGTATCGGCATAGGTGATTCTGTTGATTTGTGATTCGACACGTGCTCGAGCAACCAACTGTCGTGCATCAGCGACGAGTCCAGATGTTGCCACACCGACGTGTTCATCGATTTTGAACATCTTTTCGATGGACTCTGGAATGATGAGTCGGGATGCAATGCGCTTGTCGCAGACAAGAACAACGCCTTCCTTGAACTTCAATCCAGCCGTGGTTGTACCTCGCTTGACAGACTCGCGAGCGTATTCAACTTGGAACAAACGTCCGTCTGGGCTAAATGTTGTAATTCCATGATCGTATCCTCTTCCACTCGGTTGCATTTATCTCACCAATTCCTTCTCGTCCACGACGCTTTATGAGGGTGATGCTTGACCACCCTATGCTATCCACCTGAAGGACCCATTTGAACACTTGGCTTGTTTTCCCTTAATCTCATGAACTTGATGTTCATGGAGTGTCCATGCGAATCGCTGTGCTCAGTTCGGGTGGCAAGGACTCCTCTGCTGCGTGGTGGTGGGCAATGTGTCGAGGTTGGGACATTGTTGCAATCGTTACGGTCGACATACAAGATGGCGACTCGCACATGTTTCAAGTCCCGTCGACCCAATGGGTTGAAATTCAAGCCAAACGAGCGGATGTACCATGGGTGAACGTTGCAGCATCCGGTACAGTTGAGGACGAAATTCACGCACTGGAGAATGCTTTGTCAGAGCTGGAAATCGATGCTGTTGTAAGTGGTGCACTACGTTCTGATTTCCAAAAGCAGCGGCTCGAATGTATGTGCCAGCGGTTGAACATTCATTCGTTCTCACCACTTTGGCATCAAACCCCCATCGAACACCTATCAGGTATGGTCGAAGCAGGTTTTGAGATCATGCTTACTTCGGTTTCTTGCGAAGGGTTGGACCATTCATGGCTCGGGCATGTGTTGACAGAATCGTCTTTGAAGCATCTACATGAGCTCTCCAACAAGCATCGATTCAACGTCGATGGAGAGGGTGGCGAGTACGAGACATATGTCCTGGGAGGACCAATCTGGTCGCGCTCTCTGAAGGTCGAAGGTGAAGAACAACACACAGCATCTCGCGGCGTGTACACCATTCATTCGGTTGTTTGAATGGCTGCTCGAGCGAGAGCAACTGCCTCATCTACGATTTCTCCGGAAACACCGATGTGATTGCTTGGTTCGAACATCGCCTCCAATTCTTCTGCGCTGAATGCAGCGGAGATGGCTGGTGTTCGACTGCAGACATCAATCAGTTCTTCCTTGTTGGCAACTGCTGTAAATGAGGCCTCTCGGAGGATTTCATGTGCTTCATCTCGTGGGATGCCTCGTTCGACAAGGTCGATCATCACTTTTTCAGCCATGACCAGGCCGCGTTGTGCTCGAATGTTCTCCATACAGCGCTCAGCGTCAACCCACATGTTGGTCAAGACTTGGCGGGTCTTTGCAATAACATCCTCACAGAGCGCGCTTCCGTGGGAGAGTGTAAATCGCTCACTGCTTGAATTGGCGAGATCACGTTCGTGCCACAATAATGCATTTTCATACGTTGGGATGATGAAGGAGCGTACAATTCGAGCCAATCCTGAGGCATTCTCTGATTTGATTGGATTCTTTTTGTGAGCCATCGTTGAGGAACCGACCTGTTTCTTAACGTCAAATCCTTCACCGGCTTCGGACAGTTCTGAGCGTTGCAAGTTACGAATTTCTTGGAGAACCTTTTCGCATGTAGTAGCAACATTCGCCAGCCATGAAACGTACTCGACATAGCGGTCTCGACCAACAACCTGTGTGGTCGCAAGAGGAACACCGAGTCCGAGATGTGTGAGAATCAGCCGTTGAAGTTCACGTGCGTTCTCGCCTTGTGCAGCACCGGTACCGACCGCACCGAGGAATTTTCCTACAGCAATCCGAGGTGTGGCTTCATCGAGTCGAATCAATTGACGTCGCATCTCATCCAACCAAACCGCAGCTTTGAGACCAAAGGTGATCGGAACTGCTGCCTGCCCGTGGGTTCGTCCCAGCATGACCGTGTCGCGTTCACGCTCTGCTACATCAGCGCAAACACCGATGAGAAGGCAGAGTTGTTCGCGAAGAAGCACGATGCTGTCTCTGAGTTGTAGAGCGACCGCCGTATCGACAATGTCGTTGGACGTTGCACCAAGGTGAATGCACCATCCTGCATCGCCAGCAGCCTCTGCCATTGCTTTGGTCAAAGCCATGATATCGTGACGAGTCTCTGCTTCAATCTCCGAAACCCGTTCTTTGCGCACAGACTCTGGATTGGAAATGGCAGCAACTGCATTGTAATCGTCTTCAGACACTCGCCCGAGTTGCCAGTGTGCCCAAATAAGCGCACGTTCAACTTCCAGTTGGCGTTCGTGTCGGCCTGATTCAGACCAAATGTGTTTGAAATCTTGGCAGCCGTAACGGTAATCGAGAGGACAAAAGGCCATGTTGTTGGCTCAAGAAGAGGCTTCATGAACCTTGCTCAATGGCAGTTGCGTTCATCTCCTCACGTGATTCGTCATCTGTTGTCATTGCGTAGCGTACCAAAACCATAGCAAATGCGGTCGATGTCAAGAACGCAATTCCAACGTAAATCGATAGGTTGTACCATAACATCGAAACACCAACGAGAGATGCGTAAGCAAACAATTGACAGACATTTGATGCTGTATTCAATTTCTTGACCATGTGATGACTCAATCGCCCGTTGTTTTCGAGGAGGAAGGTGTAGATCAGGAAATAAATGGCCTGGAACGGCAATGTTGCGGCAATGATCGTCAATGCAACTTCACGAATTTGTGTTGGATTTGCTTCTTGTTCCATGCCTTGGAACAGCATAATTGCAGTATTCGTTCCCAGAAGTGCGGCCATGATGGTCCAACGCTTGTCTTGCGATGAGGTTCGACTCTCGACATTCACCGAGCCTTCACTCATGTGTTAGACTTGGTCAAATCGGGTTTGAAGATATCGCTCGCATGGAGCTCAAAGACGCCGGTTTTTGCGTTCTCAAAGGGATTCGAGCAGCTTGATGGCGGCTCCAGTGATCGTTGCAACGATAAAGAGGAGAATCATCATGCCCACAGGACCGTATTGGTTGGAATCGTTGATGGCTGTTTCGAAAAATCCGTCACGAGAAACAGCCTGACCAAAACTGTCGGCTTCTTCGTAGGGCGGTGGGTCTCTTCTTGGAATACGCTCTCCCTTTCGGACCTCTCCGGACATGAACCTACCACAAAGAGGGAGGTCAAGAGCATTTTGCATGAACGAAGTCAAATCATAGGACTCATTGCACAAACCATGGCGCAACGATGGTCGATGGATTTGACAGGAAAACGCATTCACCTTTCCGTCGAAGGCGGGTGCGGCGGAACGACATTTGGGCTTCACTGTGCTGTCAATGAAATTCAATCAGGTGGTCGGGTTTTGTGGGCCTCACCAGAGATGCCAAACGCAACACGATTCTCCCAACTTTTCGCATCCTTGAACATTGTTGAATCAAGTCGATTTCATGCCATGAATCTCATTGGTGCGATGGATCGTTGTGTTGACGCAATCGTCGAAGCAGAGCACAGCTTGCCCAAAGTCGGACTGGTTGTCTTGGATGATTGGTGCAATCCTACCGGCCGAATCGAGAAAGAGTCTCTTGCTGCAGTTATCGATTTAGCTAGGCGAATCAAACCTGAGACAACGCTTCTCCTCATTTCCAAGTCAGGAACAGATGTGACGGGTTCTGAAGAAGCCTATCGTTCTCGTTCAAAGTCCGAATTTGCACAAAAAGGATTCGATATTTGTGGTTTGTATGCAGGTCAAAAGAACGTACTTCACCTTGATTTCAATGGTGATGTTCAAGATTGTCGAATCGAAGAATCAGGCTTCTTCGTCTGAATCTTCCCCGAGCAGTTTTGCCATTTCCTCGAGTGCTTCCTCATCAGGTTCATCGAAGCGTTGAGGGTGACGTGCACCACCTTCCAACGTGTCTTCACCTGCAACCTTGGGCGCATGATTCTTCAACATGTTTTCACGATTTTTTCGAGCCCTCATGGCAACGAAGATCATCATTCCAATGAATGCGAGGATGAGAATCGCAGTTGTAACGTTCTTCGTGGTTTCGTCTGACATGGTACTTTGTTGGACTCACCGCTAAAGATTGTTTTGGATGTTTGGGGTGTTATCCAAAGGTTTGGCGAGATGCCTTCTGGAAGACGCTGGAGGTTGAATCCATTGATTCACGGGTAGTCGTCTAGGGGTTTCAACCCAAAGATCTTCTGTCTCGAATCCACATTTCTTACATCGCAATCCTTGGTTCTTGCCCATCGATGACATGGATTTGTCGCAGGTTGGGCATGCTGGTCGATGTTTATGTGGCACGAGATGTTGGATTTTCATGAACTCAATGTGGATGGACTCATCTGGTGCCATCAGGCCCATGCACTCAACAACGTCTCCCTCACAAAGTTGCTGACTCATTGTTGCAATCTGACCAGATTCCTTGAACGCAAGAAATCGCTGCCCGGAGGTGTGAATCACGACGTGGCCGCCCCGAAGAACTTCGACTCTCTCAACACGTCCCACGATGGAATGAACCAAATGATCGTTCGTAGCTTGGTTTGTTTCAAAGACGAGCGAACCGATAACGAGTTCTGTGTTTGGTGCGTCCAGCAAGACCTGCAGTGCATCCTCTGCAACATCTTTCGTCCATGCACGAATACCGAACAATACTGGAGAAACGCCTCTTGGTGCGAGAAGAGAGTCGCCCATGCGGTCATCTCGACAGAGGAATGTTCCTTCCATCTGGTCAATATGTTCAATCGCACGCTTATCCAACTGCCTCAATCCATCGGATGAAGGTTCTCTCCAAGCAATCGCCTCGAAGGTCGTCTCCTCGGCTGGCCAGAGAATTGCGAGTGTGGCTCCAATCCGACCATGGCCTCCCCATGATTTCGTTGGGACTGGTAGTTGGTTAAGAGAAAGTTCTTTTCTTAGACCTGCTCTATAGATTTTAGAATCACTGACTAGTTCTGAAAACCACACCATTCCAGGGTCTGAAGGAAATTGTTCTCGGTCGCTATGTTGGCTCGTTTGAACGAATCCTTTCAATGGAAGGATGGAGTTTCTCCAATAGTGTTCCAAGAACACCAGTAGTCCTTGTTCGTCTTTTGTGTTTAATTCAACAGCAACCGCAGCATTCCCTCGAGTTCGTTGTTGAGCAAAGGGCCACAAGCGAACCAATCTGGTTTGACCAACTGTAACATGGCCGGGTAGTGCTTGAATGAGATGGAACAGAACTTCTGTG
The DNA here is from genome assembly GCA_049598575.1 of Candidatus Poseidoniaceae archaeon. GTDB lineage: Archaea > Thermoplasmatota > Poseidoniia > Poseidoniales > Poseidoniaceae > MGIIa-L2. The sequence continues at coordinate 14,177 of JBMYNT010000038.1, forward strand.
GTGCAACCACCCTGCAGTGAATCCGTATCATCCAATCCGAGCCAACCGATGTTACCACCTCATCGGGTCATAGAAATCGCCTTCATCATTGTCATCGAGCACTCGCTCAATCACTTGCGGTAAACCCAATCGATCCGACACTTCGAACGTTCGAGCACCGACAGCCCATCCTGCGCCCAAGTCCGATTTTCGGTCCCCAATCATAGCATCCAATCGATGCCAAGGTTCTGGTTTAGGGCCTGACCAGTCTATCCTTCCGTTGACTTTCCGTTCATTGCGCAAGAGATTGTTTCCTTGCACCAACATACCAGGCCAAGGTTTTCGACATCCACAACGATCTCTTGTCCTATGTGGACACGTCATAATCACGTCAATGATAGCATTCTCATCTTCTTCGAGAAGTTGCTTGCGAAGTTCTTCATGAATGGTATGCAACCGTTCAACCGTCCACAGTTGACGCATGATCGGTGATTGATTGGTGACCACACAAATGGCGTAGCCTTTGTCACGTAATCGTGCAATGGCTTTGCCACTTCCTGGGATGATCTTCAGTTCATGCGGGTGATTCACGTAGCCATTGCGACCATAATTCAGAACACCATCACGATCGATGAATGCGATTGGGCCCGAGGCCGAACCAGAACCATCGATAATGGGTCCTTCCATGCGCATTGGAGTTCAACCCAGTTGTTGGACTTAATGGGCAAACGTTTCTATGAGCGCCCGTTCTGGGATTAGCATGTTCCTTTCCAAGGAGGTTGCCACCATCGCTGGTGCACTTGGGATGGTTTTTCTTGCGATTTCATGGCACAGGCGTCACAATGAGGGTGTTTCACGACTCGCTCAATCCGGTTGGGTCCTCGTTGGACTGTATTTCTTCAACGATTCGTTGTATTACTTTGAGCTCGAAGATCTGGTTCTTACAATCATGACAGCGCTTGCTTTGCCACTCGCAGTTGCATTGGTGATTGCAGAAGCACGTTCCTTGACAGAACGAGATAGAGCCGCACTCAACTGGGCACGTGGTTGTGTTGCATATGCAGGTGGACCATATTTACTGGTCGCCCACATTCCATGGCTCTCCGTCTTGGCGATATGGTTCGTAGCATCTCAAGTTGCAATGTTTCTTTCGTTCACTGGAACGGTCGACATCAAACTTGGTGAAACCTACGTCAATACCGAAGAAGGGCGATTTCTTTGGGACGATTGGGATGGAAACAAGTGGTTCATGACCGATGGTTTTGCAGAACATCCGTTCCAGACAGAACTGATCATGGCTGATGGTGGATTCATTGGTATTAATTTCGTGCTCGCCTGTACCGCTCTTCAATCGATGATTGTCTTTATTGGGGCTATCTCAGTACTCGATGTTGACCGAAAACGTCGGATTCGTGCTCTCTTGTTCACAGTTCCAATCATCCACATCCTCAACCTGTTCCGAAATGCAGGCCTTGTTTGGAT
>JBMYNT010000039.1:0-14941 GCA_049598575.1 Candidatus Poseidoniaceae archaeon
CCGCTACTGGTGGCGAAGACCTCGTCTACGTCGCTATGGACGCTGGTGACGATCTATCCTGGGCAACTGTCATCGTACAGATGTCTGCTGGTGGTTCCTACACAGAGTGCACCAACCCTGACCAAGCAGCTGACACTGGCTGTGCAGTCTCTGACAACGGCGACGGTAAGTGGTCGTTCGGAGAAGAAGTCACAATCAGTGAAGGATCTGATGATATTTGTTCCAGTGCTTGTAGCGTTCAGGTAAAAATCCTCGATCGGTCAACGAATGAACTCATCTTTGAGTCAACCGTTACCAGTGTAGCCTGAATAGATTAACCACCGTGCAAAGTTACACACAGTCGCTCTGCGATTGTCTCAGCGATCTCTTCTTTCTCATCATCATCATGTATCATGAAGTGATTCAGATAGTATTTCCAAGCCTTACCTGATGCGTCTCTTCCATGAAGGTAGTAGAACGAATTTCGAATACCACTTTCTGTGGTTCTGGTTTCTTTGGAGAGGTACTTTGCATCCGTAATTTTGCGAACCTTCTTTCTCCACTGTAATCTAACAAGCTTGAGTTTGGCTCGGTACTCAACGGCATTTGCTTGGACATTGATTCGAAACTCATGACTTGAATAAAGATAGAGCAGAGCATAAACGCAAATCACATCGAGTGGTAAAAGAATCATGGTCACAATCGTCCAAACAAGCCAATCCGAATTGCCTTGCTGAAAGAGCGACAATGCAGCGTAAGAACACAGAGAAGTAAACAACATGAATCCAGCAAGGAACGCCCCTATGAACAAACTGCCTACGAACATGGAGCCAATGGAACTTCCATTCTTTACGAAGTAGTCCTGTGGCAGTTTTACCTCTGGCTGAGGTACTGGCGCCTCGGGGAGAGGCTCCTTGAGGTCGGTATTCCAGAACGGCTTGTCCATTGCAATCACCTCTTCTACTGCTCGACATCTTGCTCATTTGCTCGATATTCATGACCCCAGGTGAGTCGCTTTTTCTGACCGAGATTGTTGAAAGGAACGCCAATAGCGTTCGCAAGTTCTTGAGATATTCGAAGTCCTTCTTCTTCTGGAAGATCTTCGACAGCTTCTGTGAAGTCAAGCTCCCATTGTTTTGAGGAGGGAGTAAATCCCTTGATGAGGAATTCATCTCGTCGAATTTTTGCTCCTGATTCAGTTGTCTGAATGTAGTAGCCGTGCTCAACTTCACGCGCTTGAGAGAGTGGATATTCACGAACGTTCCAAATTCGGTTGATGACGCTGATAACTGCATCTGCTCGTATGGAATCCTTGCTGACGACAACTTGAACTCTGTGCGTTGAATGAACAGCAAGCAATTCACGAATTGCAGCCATGCCTGGGGCGAAAAGACAGAAGCTTCCGAGTATGCCCAAGCACCCCTGTGCTTGCCCCTCCACGAACAATCCACCTGCTGAGATGGAGAACACAAAGACGCCTAGTCCGATAAGAATGAGTGCTAGAGGGCCTACTTTTGCGCTCTGAATTCCTTTGACTTGTGCAGATGCCTCGTAGGTGTGGAGATAATCCGTGGGTTCGGATAGGGTCTCTTGGACTGTTGTTAGCACTTCTTCTGGGTTTGAAGGAAGGTCCCCAAACTCCCAAAATGGCTCGTCCATAAACTTCCATCAGGAGAATTAAATTTGACAGTTTCTCCTGCAACGACCGTTTCGGTGAGGATCATCGATCACATCGAATGAATTGCATGCCCGAGGGTTGCGAGAACACCCTCATGCGTCATCTCCGTCATGGTCGGATGAGCGTGGATGGTGTGTGCAATATCTTCGAGAAGAGCACCCATTTCTATCGCTAGTGTCCATTCTCCAACAAGCTCGCTGATGTGAGTTCCAACACCTTGGATTCCGAGAATTCGATGATCGTCTTCTCGGGCTGTAACACGAATGAATCCTGCAGTCTTCTCAGCCTCTTGCGTCAATGCACGACCGTTTGCAGCGAGTGGGAACTTACCGGTAATGATCGGATGTCCAGCAGCCTTTGCCTCATCCGGTGAAAGACCAACGGAGACAACTTCAGGCTCCGTGAAGACAATCGCAGGAACTGCTGCAGGCTCATATGCTCGGTTGTGACCAGCTAGAATCTCAGCAACCATTTCGCCTTGGAAGGATGCAACGTGTGCAAGCATTTCGCCCAAATCACAAACATCTCCAATAGCATAAACACCTTTCATGTTTGTTTCACACTTGTTGTTGACTTTGACAAATCCTCGCTCATCGAGCGCAACGCCTGTTGGTGCAAGTGCAGCACTCATTGGTCTACGTCCAACAGTGACGAGAACTTTGTCAACGGTGAGTCGTTCTGGTTCCGTGCCTTCTTCTGCATCTTTTGGCGTGTAGAGAAGATCAACACTCCCGTCCTTGTTCTCTTCAATGCCTTTGGCGAAGACCTTGGTATGGACAGTAATTTTCTGTTTCTTAATGGCGATTTCAAGCGGACGTCGAAGTTCCTTGTCGAAGATTGGTAGGACCGAATCCATGGCTTCAACAACCGTGACTTCACTACCGAGCATGCGGAAGGTGATGCCAAGTTCGAGGCCGATGTAGCCGCCACCAACGACAGCAATTCGCTTTGGTAGTTCTTGGAGAGAGAGTGCCTCCTTGGAAGAGATGACATGTTCACCGTACTTCATGAATGGGAGTTCGATCGGAATCGAACCGTTCGCAAGAATGACGTTCTCTGCTTGAATGAGCAGTGCGTCTTTGCCTTTACCGATCTTGACCGTCTTTGCATCTTGGAATTCAGCCCATCCATTGATGAGTTCAACACCAGCATTCTTGAGCAGCGCTTCAACACCCTTGTTGAGTCGGTCGACGATACCATCTTTCCAAGCAACCGTATCTGCCATTTTGAGTTCGGCAGGACCTGGGATGCTGATGCCCATATGGCCTCCTTCTTTGGCATGGTCTGCGAGTTTGTGGAACGAATGCGCTGCATGAATGAGAGCTTTCGAAGGAATGCATCCACGAATCAGACAGGTTCCTCCTGCTCGCTGGCCTTCAACAATGACGGTATCCATGCCGAGTTGGCCAGCACGAATAGCGGCAACATATCCACCAGGACCTGCCCCAATAACCAAAACTTTGCAATTGCGTGTCTTCATCAAAACACCTCACATGAAGATGGTTGCTGGGTGCTCCAGCATCGACTTGAGAAGTTGAACGAGACTTGCTCCGTCATGGCCGTCCACAACACGGTGGTCCCATGAAGAAGAGAGATTCATGATTCGACGAACTTCAACTCGTCCATCGATGACGACAGCACGGTCCTTAGCGTTGTGAACTCCAAGGATGCCGACTTCGGGCTTGTTGATGATCGGCGTTGCTCCTAGGCCACCCATCCGACCAAGGCTGGTTATGGTGAAGGTCGAACCACTGAGTTCGTCAACCCCTGCCTTACCGTCTCGTGTTGCTTGAGTGACACGACCCATTTCGGCAGCAGCGGACCAAATGTCCATGGCTTCAACATGCTTGACAACTGGGACGTAGAGTCCACGGTCGGTCTGTGTAGCGATTCCCAGGTGGATGGCTTGGTGTCGAGTAACGACGCCAGCTTCGTCATCAAACAGTGCATTGCATTCTGGTCGCTGTCCAAGTCCCTTGACGAGAGCGAGCATGATGAACGGAAGATAGGTGAGTTTTGGTGCACCTTCAGGTCGAGTTGCATTGAGGTGCTGTCGTAGCGATTCAAGTTCGGTAACATCGACTTCTTCGAAGTAGGAGAAGTGAGGAATGGTACTGTAGGATGCCATCATTGAATCAGCAATCTTTCTTCGTAATCCGATGACCTTGATCTGCTCGGTTCCTGTCTTGGCTACCTTCGCAGAACTACCCATAGGCATGGATGCAGTGGCACGGGATGCACCTCCGCTGAGGTGGACATCAAGATCAGCATGTGTGATTCGGCCAGCAGGACCTGATCCTGCGACATGATACAAATCGACACCGGCATCGCGAGCTCGTTGTCGAACGGCAGGAGCAGCAAGTGGCTTGGTGCCTGGTGCACGCTCAACAACTGGTCCAGCAGTGGCAACTGGTGCTGGAGCAGGGGTAGGTTCAGGGGCAGGAGCAGGTGCAGGTTCTGGCTCTGCTGCGGGCTCAGGAGTCTCTTCAACAGCCGGTGCAGCAGGTTCAGGTTCGCTTGCTGATGCATTTCCGTCGCCATCGACTTCGAATTCAATGCATACGACGCCGACTGGTAGGATGTCACCTGCTTCACCAATGATTTTGGTGACGGTTCCATCGCATGGTGCTGGGATTTCGACGGTGGCCTTGTCGGTCATGACCGAGAGAATAGGATCGTCTTCCTTGACAGTATCACCAACGGCGACCATCCATTCGACGACTTCACCTTCAACAACGCCTTCTCCGATATCTGGTAGTTTGAATGCAAATGTTCCCATGTTTATTCCTCCTGTGTTTTCTTTATGGCTTCAGCAATACGCTGAGGACTTGGCAAATAATCCCATTCCGTTGTGTGCGGGAATGGTGTGTCCCAACCAGTGACACGTTGAATTGGAGCTTCGAGGTGGTAGAAGCATCGTTCCTGAACAGATGCGCTCATCTCGGCACCAAATCCACTGGTCTTTGGTGCTTCGTGAACGATCACGCAACGTCCTGTTTTCTTCACGGAGTTGACCACTGTATCTCGGTCCCAAGGAACGAGCGTCTGAAGGTCGATCAACTCACAGTCAATTCCTGAATCCTTGATGGCTTGTTCTGCGACGTGAACCATGGTTCCGTAGGCGATGACCGTACAAGCAGAACCCTCTCGAACGATTCGTGCTTGTTCAAGTGGAACGATGTAGTGATCTTCAGGAACATCTGCATCAGGGTGCCCGTTCCATGTCGGTACGTTGTGTGGGTCGCCATAGAAGGGTCCACGGTAGCATCGCTTCGGTTCGAAGAAGATGACAGGGTCGTTGCATTCAATCGATGCGAGCAAGAGCCCTTTTGCATTATAGGGCGTTGAACAGTAGACGACTTTCAATCCTGGCGTGTGTGTGAATTGTGCCTCTGGTGATTGTGAGTGATGGTGACCGCCCTTGATGCCTCCACCAGCAGGTGTTCGGAAGGTAACAGGAGATGAGAATTCTCCACCTGAGCGATGGCGAAGTTTTGCAATTTCGTTGACGATTTGGTCGTAGGCAGGGAATATGTAATCTGCGAATTGGATTTCTGCAACAGGTCGAAGTCCATTGAGGCCCATGCCCATAGCGATGGCAGCAATGCCACCTTCAGCGAGAGGTGAATCAAAGACACGGTGTGGTCCGTATTCCTTCTGAAGGCCTTCAGTAACCCGGAAAACACCACCAAAGTATCCAACGTCTTCTCCAAAAATGACGACATTTGGGTCGTCCTTGAGCGAAAGAGAGAGCGCGGAATTGAGCGATTTAATCATGTTCATGTCAGGCATGATATCACTTCCCTAACTCCTCTCGCTGTTCTTGGATGTGCCAAGGAACGGTTTCGTACACTTCTGTGAAAATGGTTGATGCTGGTGGATACGGGCCAGATGCAAGGTCTCCGAATTCGCATGCTTCCTTGTAGGCAGCCATGACCTCGTCATCGATCTTCTGTGCAAGTGCTTCATGCTTCTCTTCGTCCCATTCTCCAATGCGGACGAGGTGGTCCTTGAGTCTCTGAATTGGATCGCCACCTGGCCAACATGCAGCCTCGTCGTTCGGTCGATACGCCGATGGGTCATCGGACGAGGAGTGGGCACCTGCTCGGTACGTGTAGACTTCAATGTGCGTTGGACCCATTCCTGCGCTGGCTCGGTCACGTGCCCACTTCGTGATGCTGTACAGAGCGAGGAAATCGTTGCCATCGACACGGAAGGATGGAATGTCGTATGCAAGTCCTCGCTCAGCGAACGTGCGTCCTCCGGTTGCGAGGTTCGCGTGTGTTGAGATGGCCCATTGGTTGTTGACGACGTTGAGGATAACAGGTGGCTTGAAGGTCGAAGCGAAATTCAATGCATAGTGATAGTCTCCTTGCGCTGAAGTACCATCGCCGAGCCACGAAATACAGACTTCGTCCTTCTTTTGGTAAGCACTGGCCATAGCAACACCAACAGCTTGTGAGAATTGCGTGCCTACAGGAGATGAAATCGAAATGAACCGTCCTTCTTTGTAGGTGTAGTGAACAGGCATTTGCCGCCCACGGACGTTGTCTTCCGTGTTACCAATGCAGTGGCAGATCATGCTTACCATGTCACGTCCACGGACGAATTGTGCTCCAGGTTGTCGATAGGAAGGGAAAATCCAATCCTGATTTTCGAGTGCCATGGTTTGGGCAATGGCAACGGCTTCTTCTCCGAATGATCGCATGTAAAACGAAAGTTTTCCAGTGCGTTGCATCTTAATCATCCGATCGTCAAAGATACGAAGGCGCATCATGTACTCGAGGCCTTGAATCAATTCAGATGGGTCCAGCTTCGGGTCCCATTCTCCTTTGGCCTCTCCAGCATCGTTCAGAACACGCAGCAGTCCACGAGCGTGTGGTGCTGAATCGTCAGAAGTGCATGTGGCAGGATCTGGTCGCCAGAGGTCACCTGGTTGTTCCTTGAAAGCGCCGCCAAAGTCAGCCTCCTCACCTGGGCGGAACGGTGGTACTCCGATGGTGTAAGGTGCGGTTGTAGCCGTCAATCGGTCCGTCATTGTTCCACCTCACCATGACTCGGCATTAAGGCATGTTGGTCAGTTGGTTTGGGCTGTACCAGCACGTATGCTCCCGGCATTTCCTCAGTGTTGCTTTCATCGAGTGTCTTTCGCATGAGCAATCCTGCTTTGTACGAGGAGCGAACCAACGGTCCGCTTGCAACGCCTGAAAAGCCCAATTCAATGGCTTTCTTTGCCCATACATCGTACAGTTCAGGTTCAGGGAATCGGTCGATGGCAAGATGATTTTTTGAGGGTGCAAGGTATTGGCCGATGGTGATTAGGTCGACACCGGCGTCACGCAACAAGTGCATGGCTTCGACGATTTCTTCGTCAGTCTCACCTACGCCCACCATCAAGGACGATTTCGTCAGCATGTCTGGTCGTAGTCGTTTCGCTTCTCGGAGAATCGAAAGTGATTGTTCAAACGATGCTCGTGGGTCTCGAACGATGGAGTCCAAACGTGGGACACATTCGACGTTGTGCGCGAAAACTACCAGCGGACTACCATCAAGAAGGTGGGCAAGGTCATCCAAATCTCCTGCAAGATCGGAACACAAGAGCTCCAAACTCACCTCGGGACATCGCTCTGCTACAGCAGCAATGCATTGCTTGTAGTGGTCAGCTGCTGAATCCTCTAAATCATCTCGGTTGACGACGGTAATGACTGCATGACGGAGATGCATCGATGCTACTGCATCTGCGAGATGTTGTGGTTCATTGACATCGAGTGGTGGTGGTGCTTTTCTGGTACCAACAGCGCAGAACCGACAACCACGTGTGCATTCTTTTCCTGCAATCATGAATGTGGCATCCCCACTCGACCAACAATCGTGGATGTTCGGGCATTTGGCTTCTTGACAGACTGTATGAAGTTGGTTGTCTTTGACAGCATCCATCGTATCGTTGAAAATCGCTTGCTGTGAGCCGGATGGTAACTTTGTTCGGAACCATGGTGGGAGGCGAGGACGTGCCGTTTTTTGACTGGCCATTTTCAGATTTTTCCCCATGCATTGCCCCCCTTAATTCGTCCGACATGAATGAACATCAAAAAGGTGCGTAGCCCCGCAATTCGAGGTTTTGCGGGGATACGAGCATATATGAGTGAGAAGAAAAAACAGAAATCATGACAGCCAAGGTTTGCCTCGTGACCGGAAGCGGCAGACGCATAGGTGCTTCCATCATACGAAAATTTGCTACCGAAGGCTATGCTGTTCTCATTCACGTTTCGCGTTCTGTTGAAGCAGGTGAGTTACTCAAATCTGAACTTATTGACCAGGGTCACAAAGCAGATGTTGTTCGTGCTGATTTGTCAGATGAGATCGAGACTGCAAAACTCATCCAAACGATTACTCAACATCCATTCGTTGCTGATCGTGAAGGATTGGATGTCCTCGTTCACAATGCTTCGGTCTATAGCCAAACGCCAATCGAAGAATTGTCGTTGGAAACCATGCGATTTCATAATCGATTGCACGTTGAAGCACCGTTACAACTTTCGCAAGGATTGGTCGAATTGTTGTCTGCTGTCAATGGCTCGATCGTCGGCATGACCGATACCTCTGCAGGAAAGGCTTGGGACCAGCTCTCTCACTACACCTCGAGCAAAGCAGGTCTCCGTCAATTGATGTTCAATCTTGCAGGTGAATACGCACCGAAAGTCCGGGTGAACTGTGTCGCTCCTGGTGCGATTCTATCCGCTGACTGGGAGCACGAACACTTCAACAAAATCGTTCAGATAATTCCTTTGCGACGCTCTGGCGACCCAGAGGATGTTGCAGGCGCAGTGTTCTTTTTCGCAACATCCCCATACCTTACTGGACAAGAGTTGTTTGTTGACGGTGGATGGGCTCTCAACGCTTCGTAAGGATTTCATACAGGCTCGAAGTCCGTATGGTATCGAGGTGGCTGAGGTGGTCAAAGGCGCCGGGCTTAAGATCCGGTCCCAGATGGGTTCGAGGGTTCAAATCCCTCCCTCGATACCAAAAACACGTTTCTGAAACCGAATTGTCTGAACATTTCATGCAAAACCGTTTAACGCCTGCTCGCTTCCCCCGTGCTAAGGGATGTCATGACCATGTCTTCCAGTCGATTCGTCTATGCTGTATTAATCTCACTGTTTCTGGCAGTTGTTCCATTGAACAATCCTGTCGAAATGCTCCAAGAAGAGAACGAAATTCAATCCTCTGGAGCATCACTTGAGGATTATGAATTGTATCTCGGAGACGGCACCACGTTGACCACAAAGGAGCCGGAAGGATCGTATGAGGAAACGTCCTTATTGGGTTCAGGCGTCACCTTTCAAACAAATGAGTTGATTTCTGATTTGAATGTGCAAGGAAAATCATCGTCTGAACTCCGGACATTTGTCTACCTTCAATTCCGAAGTTCCAACAACAACGCAACAGGAGAGGTCACATTTAGGCTCTATTCTGGCTCAGAGGTCGTTCAAACATCTACAGAACCCCTGAACAACCCATGCGGCTTCTTTACAGGGTGCCAATGGAACCCATACCAAGTCAACTTCAACATAGGCAACGGTTTTGATGTTGTTAACGGTGATCGACTAAAGCTCAACATTGAAGCCGAGGCTAATTGTGAAGCAGGTGGAGCGTTCACGTCTTGTGAAGTCCTGCTTGCTCATGGTGGCCAAGTAGGGAACGGATTCTCACGCATGGAGTTCCGAGCCAATGCACTTGAAGGTTCGCAAGTAAAAGTCCACGAAATGGGAGATGGCTGGAGCGAATCCGAGGTGATTGAGTGGTCACCCACACACAGCCCGGACAAGCGAGAAATACAATTCACTGTTGACGTTCGAGATGCCTTTGGTCGTGCTGATATCGAATCCGTAGAGTTGGTCCTCTACACGCCAAACGAGGCCTCTGCGGTGTTTGAAAAGGAGTTCAAAGATAACGAACTCAAACTCGACAATGACGGCTTGGTTGGCAAATACAACTTCACATACGAGTCTGGAATTGCGCATGGAGAGTACCCTCTGCGGTTGCTCATTACCGACGTACAAGGGCACGTCATCGAATACCTCCATCCGCAAGGAATAACGTTCCTTGAGTACGATGTGTACCTCGACTTCCCATCAACACAAATTCCGAAGTTGCTGGTCGCCCCCGGGCAGACATCGTCAATCGAATTGTCTGTTTTGCACACAGGTTCTCTCGCCTCCGATTTACGAGTTGAGATGGAACTTCAACAATCGCTCCCATCCGGATGGTCTGATCCGAATTGGGACAATCCAGGCGGTTACATGTTGAGTGGAGGAGGGTCCTCTGCACGACCGCTTCTCACCGTGCAAGCTCCGGAAGACCTGAGTTCCCTTTCAGACAACTACCAGATTGTTGTTGAAGCCTATGCCTACGCAACAACTGGCGTCGACAGCGGCTCCCAAGTACGCCTCGTTTCGCTCGCCATCGATGTCGAGAAAGTCAACCAGTTCGGACCTCCTCAAATCGACGTGTACGAGGATGTGGAGCAACAAAAGCAAATCTTCGCATCCGACCGTCCAGACCTCTACAACGAGAACCTCTCCCATTACATCGATTACGATAAGGTCGGCGACTTCTACATGAGCATCAACAACGTAGGATTCGATGACGATAGTTACCGAATACGAATCCAGGAGATACCCGTTGCTTGGAGTTTGAAATTCATTATCAACGGAACTGGAACTGAACTCACTGAGCAAGGCATCGATTCGCTCACACCAACGATTGGTCAAGGTGAGAAACTGGTGCTGAAGGTCGAGGTTTACCCTCCATTCGAGCGAGACGCAGTGGACATTGGTCTCATTCGATTGAGTGTGACATCGGACAGCAGTACGGACGAAGTGTTCACGACACCGGTTGCTTGGACCGTCCACAGAACCTTCGGCATCGTTGGGGAAGTTATTTCAGATTCAGATGGTGGTACACTCGGCCAAATTGGCCCAGTCTCGCCAGGTTCAACAGTGACCTACAACGTTCGAATTACCGATTCATCCGATGATGCAGGAACGACGAATTGGGTCATCAAGAACCCCGCAGCATTGCAACGGAACATCGACAACGACCCTGGATATGCAACATGGATGTATGAAATCACCGACATCGAAGGCAACATCGCTCTCGTTGCTGCATTAACTGGTGGCCAGTATTACGATATTGAAGTCGAAATTACGATACGCCAGCAGGTTGAAGCAGGCATTCACGTTGTTTATCTTCAAGTCGCTGAAGAAAGTGATGGCGAGGAAGACCCACGGTACTTCGACCTGCCTTTGACCATCGAAGTCGATGAGGAGGTTGTTCCTGGCAATCTTGTCGTTGAGCAGAAGTCACAAGCGGAGCGCGTACGAGCAGGCCAAACCATACCATTTGAGTATCGAATTGACAATTTGAACAATGTCGAAGTCGATGTGGTCATTTCTGTGAAAGCTCCTGACGGCTGGGATGCTACATTGGATGATGGTGAAATCATTTCCTTTACGCTCGATTCCTTCTCTTCGAGAGAGTTTACCATGGAAATTACTGCACCTGATAAACTCAAGAGTGGCGAAATGGTTGAGTTTGAAATAACCGTCACACCCACAAATTATCAAGAATGTACAGCAAACCTGTGTTACATCCAGAAACCGACCTTCGAGTTCAAGACAGAGACCTCAGGTGTTCTCAACTCCATCATGAGCGAGATTGAAGATCCAGAACCAACAACCTTGGTTCTGTTCTTTTCTGTGTTGGCTCTTGCAGGTCTAGGTCTCTACCGCCGTGGCCAAAACAAGGTCAAGGCACAAATGTTTGCTGCTATGGTTGAACCTTCGGCCATCGAGTCGACTACCGGAGACGAAGTTGATGCAGATGTCATCGTAGATGATGTCGAAGAAGACATGGATGACGACCTTGATTTGGAACTCATTGACATTGAATCCATTGAAGATTAATCTTCGTTTGTATGAACAACGTACCATTTCCCTTATGTGCTATTGGGACGACCATAACATATGAATGGGGCGGACACGCTGAAGACTGGTTCATCTGGAACATCCAAACTGCATCGTTCAAATCGCCGAACAGTGGCGCAGTCTGTCTTTTTGGTAGCGCTCATGGTCTTCTCCACGCTGACGGCCATCGATTTCGTATCGGAAGAAGTGAGTGCTGCCTCCGATTTGGATGGAGATGGACTCACATACGGTCTCGAATATCTGATTAATACCGCTGCAACCGATTGGGATTCTGACAACGATGGTTTGCCTGACGGATGGGAATGGAAGTATGGGCTTGACCCACTTTCAGCAACTGGAGGCGATGGTGCGGTTGGCGATCCTGATGGTGATGGTATGTCGAACCTTCAGGAGTATTCCTATCTCCAACCTTCGAACTGGGACAATCCCGCAACAACAGGCGTTCTTGACAACGGTGTTTGGTGGAACGGCACCATCCCCGTTAACGACTGGAACGAAGAAGATTCAATGCAGTTCAATCAACCCAAGTGCGGTGATACAGGAAGCGACGGTCAAGGCAACACCATTCTCTGTGATGAAGACCCTGTTGGTAACGTATGTGCCAATGGGTTTGACGATGACAAGGATGGCCAAGTCGATGGTTCTGATTCTGACAACGACGGAGATGCAGATTGTTCCTCCGATGATGATGACGGTGACGGTATCGCTGACGAAGACCCCAACGGTTGGGACACGGACGGTGACGGTATGCCCGACGGATGGGAAGCTGCGAACGGCTTGAATGCGACCAGTGCTTCGAACGCAGACGGTGCCAATGGCGACCCAGATGGTGATGGACTCATCAACCTCATGGAATACGTCAACCCATCTTGGACCACAAACTGTGGTGGAGTGCCTTGTTTCCGACAAGGTCCAGATGGTGTTCCTACCGAGACCGTTTCTCCTTGTGACCCGGTTCAAGGCATTGGTCCAGGTGCATGTGCGACACTCACAGCAGAAGTGGATGGTATCACTTCGACCAACCCTCAGGACAGTGATACGGACAACGACGGTCTCAACGACTCCTATGAGGCCTTGACACTGCTCACCGACCCAACAAGTTCCGATACCGACAGTGATGGTATCCCTGACGGTGTTGAAATCAACGGTGCTTACGGAAACCCTCCACAAGCTTCCGACCCAAGAGACAACAACACCGATGGTGACGCGTTCGATGATGGTGACGAGGATGCAAACGGAAACGGCATCATTGATCCGGGCGAAACGGATCCTACCCGAAGAGAAGACTCGGGCGATCAGGACAACGATGGTATTCAGAACTGGGAAGAGAACCTCTCATGCACCGAATGGAACGTTGCCGATACGGACTTTGGTGGCATCAACGACGGAGACGAGCGTAACGTAAGCCATGGTACTGATCCCTGTGATTCTCTTGTGAACTTCGCTACCACATTCGTTTCGTTTAGTGCAGCAAATCAACTCTTCCTTGCAGATGCGAGCGGTTTCAATCCAAACGGTGGGGTTGGGTATTACAACAACTCTGGGACTTATACCGCGTTTGGTTACCTCTCTGCTTCATTGACGAGCAATGCATTGCAGGGCGTTTCTCCGGCTCCAACAGGAACTCCAACATCGGTTGAGAGTCGGAATGGGTCCTTCTGTCACACGGCTGCCAATCAGGACGGAACGATTGGAAGCACGCGAACCTACTGCGACGATGACTACACGGATAGCGATGCCGACGGATTGGCTGATTGGGAAGAATTGTTAGGCACCTATGGCTGGTTTTCTAACCCAACCCTTGCCGATACCGATGGTGATGGTGTTAGCGATTACGACGAAGTATTCGACAATACAGACCCAACAGAGCCGTGTTTTAACAGGCTCGATCCTGATGGTGATGGAATCAATTCCTATTTCGAAAACACAACCGGGTGCAATCTTGCCTTCATCGGTATCAACAACGGTTCAACCGATGTTTGGGTCACAGATTATCTCTCGGTGGATACGGACAGCGGTGGCGTTGATGATCGAACAGAATACTTCGACAATACGAACCCAGAAAACGATCCTTCGGACGACCTCCTCCCTGACGATTTCGATAACGACGGAATTCCAGATGCTATCGAAAATCTAACAGGTTCAGACTGGCGCAATCCCGATACTGACGGAGGAGGGATGCTTGATGGTGCAGAATGCCCTCAACAATTCTGGTTCTTCAATTGTGTTGGAGCCCCTCTCAATCTTTTTGACCCTAGCGATGATCTTCCCCAGAACGATGTCATCTTTTGGGCCAACAATACCAGTGGTGTGGTTGATCTTGACATAGAGAAGTATTGGCGAAAATATACCAACGACATTCCAACTGGTAATTCCTACACGCACGATGATTCGGTTCATCCTCTCTCTGAAGTGGTTCCGCCCTCAACCAATCTCACCCACATGGCAAGCACAAGTTTTGCCAACGACACCATAACATGGCAAATTTCGTACAACTTCCCTGTTGGAGAAGGTGCCCTTACGTTGCCAGCATCAACCACAAACGTGACGTTTTGGGCCGATTCAGCCGTGATTTTATCCCGTACCAACGACACGCATCGATACAACGTCGATGGTGGATTTGTTGAAGAAATAATTGTTCAGCAACCAGAATATTACTTCGATTGGAGTACACTAGCAAGTTCAAGCATCGCCGGCCAAGGCTTCCCTTACGAAACGATTCTTTCTGACGACTATACCAACCTAACAGACCCTCGTTCTGTTGTTTACAACATCACCAGCGCTGTCATCAACGATGCTTCCGCCGTGAATGCCTACGATCAAGCGTTAGCTCTCCAGACATTCTTGAGAGACGGAAACGCAACCACAGAATTCAAACTTAATTTTGATGGCTCAGGCTTGGTCGATGGCGAGGATTTGGCACAATTCATGCTCGAAGTCGCCAACGAAGGAACCTGTGCAGAGTTTGCAACCACATACGTGACCATGGCTCGAGTCATTGGCCTTCCAGCGCGATTGGTCAGTGGATTCAAGGGTGGCGATTGGACAGGTAATGGATACGCCATCGGCGCTCAGCACTTGCGTACATGGGCTGAGGTTCGATTGCAGCAGTCGTCTGCTGCAGGAGGCTTGGATTTCGGATGGGTTCCGTTCGATCCATGCCCAGATGCTGCCGAACTCGATATCAGCAACGTTCTCTACTCGCCAACAAATTTCGATCGTGATGGAAGCGCAGGGAACATTTCCATCAGTGGTAACCTACTCTTCTTGGACAATCAAACAGCCATTGAACAGCACA
>JBMYNT010000040.1:0-14581 GCA_049598575.1 Candidatus Poseidoniaceae archaeon
TGGTACAATTCCTCGGTAATTGGTGATAAAATAGACGGTCTCTCAGAATCGGAAATCACAGAACGACTCGACTCAAATGGTGCTGGTTTGGGAGACTATACAGTTGAAATAACAGTAGATGCAAACCAAGGTGGAAACACTCCTCCAGTGGTGTGTCAGAGATCAGACGACGGCGAGAATGTATCTTACACAGTCCAACTCATCGTTCTCGATTACGAGATTACACCTTACATCGAAATCGAAGACATTTGAGGTGGAAACATGTCTCGAAATGCATTCGTTGCATTGGTTCTGCTGATGTTTTTGAGCGGCTGTACGGCTGAAGAAGAACAACTCATCGATGAGGGTGGTGTTGAAGTGCCAGCGGCTACGGCATTCCCATCATGGTCTGCAACGGCTCATGATTCTTCAGAGATGAATGGGACAATGTTCGAAAATACGTCCTATGTTGCCTACTTCTCTGCTCCTTGGTGTGCGCATTGTGAGGCAACCCTGGATGCATACGACCAGACCCTCCCGGAAGGGAAAATGATGGTATTCTCTTACGATGGACGTGAGGATTACAGTGACATGGATGCCTGGCATAACAAGACGGAATCAAACTTGAATCGAACCGTTGATCGGCCATTCATGCTTCATCCGTCTCTTGCTCAAGCAGTTGAATTGAGCAACATTCCTTACGTTTTATTCGTCAATGCACAAGGCTATGTCTATCACATTCAAGTTGGAAAGATTACGGATACTGAAGCAATTTCCAACCTATGGCAATCGACGTTGACAGCAACGACCGATGAAGATGGACGTTGGCTCTAAGCCAGTAACTTCTCGATGTTGATGATCGGACTGATTCGCTCATCGATAAGTGCGAGCATTTCGTCAAGTTTGTTTTGATTCAGTGCTTCAACGCGCATGACAAGAATGGGTTCTGTGTTGGACTTCCGCGCAAGATACCAGCCCGTCTGTTCTCCATTCTCAGAGAATCGAACTCGAACACCATCAATTGTTGAAGCTTCATAATCTGAGAAGGCGTTCTTGATGGCTTCCACAGTTTCCAACTTGTCTTCTTCTGCACATGGAACTTTGACTTCTCCAGTCGTTGGGAGGTTGGGTGCAAGTCGATTCAATTCTTCACTGAAGGTTGCATCTCTACGAGACCAGAGTTCGAGGAGACGTGCAGCGTTGTACAAGGAACAATCGAAGCCGTACCAACCTCGATCGTTCATGAAAATGTGACCGCTCATCTCTGCAGCCATCAAGGAGTCTGGATGGTCAGCAAGAACGCGCTTCATGAACGAGTGTCCCGTTTTGGCCATCATTGGTCGGCCACCTGCTGAAACAATGGCCTTCTCGACGTTCATGGAACATTTCACATCGTAGATGAGAAGATCCTTTCCGTCCTCGCTTCCAACGACATCGTCTGCGAGTAAAGCGATGAGTCGGTCTGGATAGACGAAGTCTCCTTTCTCATCAACAGCTCCGATTCTGTCGCCATCACCGTCTGCACCAAGACCGAGTTCACATCCATGTTCAACGACTGCTTTTGCGAGATCGACCATGTTGTATTCGCGAGTTGGATCTGCGCCGTGGTTTGGTTCTGTGTTGTCCCAGTCGCAGTAGAGATCGATGTGTTCTGCTCCGACCATGTCGAGGAGTTTGGTCATAGCAGGTCCTGGAACTGCATTACCACAATCGACAGCGACCTTGACTGGTCGTGCTAACGTTCCTGTTGAATCGACGATGGCTTGGAGATACGTATCCTCATGTGGATGGTCGATGTGTTCGCCTTGTCCTTCACGGAAGTTTCCATCGAGGAAGACATGTTTCAATTCTTGAATCTCTTCACCTGCAAGCGGCAATGTTCCTCGACACATCTTGAATCCGTTGTGTGTTGGCATAGGTAGGTGAGATGCTGTGACCATAACGCCGCCATCGACAGGGAGTGTCCAACAAGCATGATAGACGCATCCGGTTGAAACGATGCCGAGATCGAGAACTCGAACACCTGAATCGACAAGTCCTTGAATCAAATGTGATGCATAACCAGGACTTGATTCGCGAATGTCTCGCCCAACAGCATAGGAATCGCATTCGAGATAGGTTGCAAGTGCACGTCCAAGTCGATAGGCGAATTCATCGCTCAATTCATCGCCAGACAATCCACGAATGTCATAGGCTTTGAAACACGAGACTGGCCATTCCGTCATGTGTTCTGCTCATCCTCTTTGTTTTCAAGGGTGCCTATCGTCGCACAACCAATAGAATCAGTCCAGTGATTGTCAAGAGAATGAGGAATTCAAGAAGAAATCCAGTCCACCATGCTGCGATTGTGAGAGCCAGCAATGTCGGAACAGTCATCCGTATAAGAACAGGCCACGTCAGGAGACCTTTGGGAGGCTCCTCAAGATACGGCGAACCCGGCATGGTCGTTCCTCAAGATGTGACGCCTTGAACAACGATTTCGACAAGAGCACCTTTCGGCAATCCTCCTGCTTCAAAGGCAGCTCGTGCTGGAGGCATATCCATGTCTGCGACCCATGCACCATACACTTCGTTCATTGTTCCATAATCCTCGATGGAATCGAGAAGGACTTGTGCAAAGCAGATATCGTTCTTGGAAAGGCCACCTGCCTCCAAGAGAGCGTCGATTTTTGCGAGGGCTCCTTCGGTCTGCGATTTAATGTCGAGGTCTCCATCGATGGCAATTTGTCCTGACAGCCAGAAGTGCTGACCGTGACGTATTCCTGGCGTGTAAGGGGCATATGTTACGATTCCATCGAGCGAGATTGCTTCTTTCATGAAGGTGCTAATCCTTGAATGCTCATGAACATTAACCACGAGCCACTGGGCGTTGTATGCGCACCTGTTGGGTTTTGGACCATCCAGCACATGTGCGGCTGCTCGCTCCATTTATCCGAAGTGGAACAACATCGGATGTTTTGATTGCAACAGACCGAGTGGAAGTACGACAACTGTTGGACTCTTCAGAGGGTGTCTTACCGAAACGTCAACAACTCTGGGTTGAGCGTCCAATCGGTCCAAAACGAGCACGAGTGGCATGGAAGCGTATGCGAAGTGTTCGTCGGTTTCTCAAAGAAGCTCAACGTTCTAGCGGACAGTTCGATCGAATCATCGCTGTTGGAGCGCCGTTGGAATTACGAGTTGCAAAGAGGTTGAAGATCCCAAAGCGATGGTACATCTCGGATACCGAGGTGAATCATCTTGCACATCGTCTGGCTGTGAATGCTGCAACCGATGTCATGGTTCCAATACATTGGAACACTTCGATCGATGGAGGATGGCTTGAACGGTTGCAGAAGAAGGGCGCAAGAATCCATCGTTTGGATGGGTTGCATGGAATGGTCCACCTTCGCCCTCAATTACGTCCAAAACAAGTGGCAGCCATCCCGAAAATTGCTGTACGTCGATTGCTTGGCGATGGTGTTCATGATGCTGCTGAGATTCTGGCCATTCCAGATTCATTGTTGGACGGAATTGATTCAACGCAAGCGGATGAGAGTCTCTATGCTGGAGATGCGTGGGAGTTCACGTCGATGCTATCGATGCAGGATGGTGTTATTTCACAATCCGTCACCGTTGCCAGTGAGGCTGCCTTGATGGGTGTTCCAACACTTCTCGTTAGCGATGCGAAACGTGGATTCCTCGATCGCTTGGAAGCGGATGGATATCCATTGTTTCGATTAAGAACGGGCGACGATGTCGAAGAAATCCATGCTCGATTCCTGGCAGGATTGCATTTGACAGACGCGCTCGAGCTTTCAGAATGGCCGAATGCACGTCAGCAATTTGCTGAATTCATTGGCTCTGAATTGATTGATTGAGCCAAGCCTCAACAATTTCACCATGGTCGCCAGCAAGCAAAAGTCTCCCTTCGAGAATCTCTGAAATGGGCCAGAACCGAGCATCTTGTGCATCATCGCCTCCAACTGGATGACCAGTGGCCTCCACTTCGTAGACGATGCTAACAATGTGCTTTCTTGGATCACGAGCAGGATCACCCATCACCATCAGAAGTTGCGGGTTTGTTCCATCGAGCCCTGCTTCTTCTTTCAATTCGCGAAGGACGGCTTCTTCAGGTCGCTCACCTTGATCAACAAAACCGCCAGGAAGGACCCACGAACCTGCAGATGGAGGAAATTTTCGTTGAACAAGGAGAATCGAATCGCCTTGACGAACGCATGCATCCACAGCCAGTGCTGGGTTGAGATAGCCTTGGCATTCATCGCACTGTGCCATATCATTCACCGAATCGTCGCTTTCGCATTTGATAGGTTTGAACTGCCTTGAGAAGGTCTTTTTTCTTGAACGAAGGCCAGAACACATCAGTAAAGTACAGTTCAGAGTACGCCATTTGCCACAACAAGAAATTGCTGATTCGTTCTTCACCACTGGTCCGAATAACGAGGTCAGGGTCTGGCATGTCTGCCGTGTAGAGGTGTTCTGAAACCGTTTGTTCTGTGATCTGCTCGAGGGTCAAATCGCCAGATTTGTGGAGTTCAGCAATGTTTTGGATGGCATGAATCAGTTCTTCTCGAGCCCCGTATGCGAGACATACAGTGAACACGAAATCGTTGTATTCAGCAGTTTTTGATTCGGCATAATCGATGGCATCGTTGACGTGTTGAGGGAGAAGTTCTCTTCGCCCAATGATTTGCACTCGGACGTTGTTCTCGTGAATTCGTGGGTCTTCTGCGATTGATTTCAGTCCCTCAACATAGAGCTTGAACAGTGTCTCAAGTTCTGCTTCAGGGCGGTTCAGATTCTCAGTTGAAAGGGCATAAACGGTGAACCATGGAATGCCGAGTTCGAGGACCCAATCCAGTACTGCTTCAAGTCGTTGCTTACCAATTCGGTGACCAACGTGTGTCGCAAGATTCGATCGCCAAGCAAACCGGCGATTACCATCCATGATGATAGCGAGGTGCTTCGGTTGGATCTCGTGCTCGAGAACTTCGCGAAGGAGTTTTGCCTCAACCGCTTGGCCGAGAACGTCACCCATCTTTTCGCTGATTCCCATGGCCGTCCCAACTCTTCCAAACGGTTCTCTTGTTTCATTGCATCCCCTTGACAACAAAGACACATTGAATGGGAAGAGCCAGTGTGGATTGTTCATGGAGGACGAGTTGTGGTGGCCGCAAGGCATTGCCATTTCCTCCATGGATGAAGCCATTGAAGCTGGCCAACTAGAAACAAAATGGGGCGCTGTACCGTGCTGGGATGTCCGATCATGTCTCCAATCTGAATGGTGGACTTCACCAAAAGAGGGGTCTTGGGGTGTCCTCAAAGAAGTCAATCCATCCACCATTGAGATTGTTCAAACAGATGGAAACCGAACGCTTTTGCTTCTTGATTCGGCGTACATCGCCCTTGCATACTCGATTCCAACGAGCAACCGAACATCTTCATTGCATCAGAACAAGGACATCCATTCAAGACTTCAATCGACCAATCTTCTTCTTCCTATTGGAGGAATGATGCTCGATGGCAAAGATGCATTGGTTGTCTTTCCCGCAGGAAATTTGACCGAACCAACACCTGAGTGGCTTGGCCAAACACTCGGAGAAATCCAGAACATGTTGGCTCCATTGTCGAGTCCAAACGATCAGAAACGTTGGAACCAACGATTGAAACATCTCGAAGATGAATTGAAACCGAATACATTGTGGAGAGCACCGCATGCCTCTGCTACGAAGGGTATCCCATCCGTTCGAATTCATCCGAACTACATCGTCGAAGTGGAAGGGGAACATCGCGCACTACCATTGAATCAGACCGTTAGCGAAGCCCTCCTCTGTGGCACGGAACGGCTTCCCGGGATTGCAGAGTTCATACAATTGGAAGGTCGAGTCGTTGAAGAGAAGGGATACAAGCCTGAGCAAATTGAGGTTCTCTTTGAGAACTGGAAGCGTTGCGTTCCTGCCTCTTGGACCAGCCGCAAAGCACTCTCAACCGTTCTTGGTGGCGCATGGATTTGGAGGTATTACGACGTTCTCGTCGTTACTGCTGAGTCAGTTTTGTACGGAGATGAATCACGCTACGAATCGTCTCAGAAGTGGCTGAAAGACGTCTCCCGATTGCAGGCTCATCTTGGCGTCTTGCGTGTGTGGAAGAGCGGAGTATGGGTAGGAATCTCGGCGATGGTTGTCGCCTATTATGCATGGCAACTCGAGACGTTATCAACAACCAATTCAATTGGTCTAGCCGTTCTCGGTTCAATCATTTCGATCGGATCGAACCTCTTGTATTGGAAGAAGGATCCACCAGCGTTCTGATCAGCGCTGTTGACGGATTCGACCATCATAGAACGATAGGTCGAGCTCTTTCGCCAATTCCATCAAATCGAGAATGAGTGCTTCACGTGCTTTGCGTTCTGCAATTGAGGAATCCACGTTCCAGTACAAATTCAATTCAATGTCGATGGATTGTGCAGAGATTGTGTTGATGCTGCACCACGATGCATCTTCCTTGGTTGTTGAATCATGATTGTGGATCAATGCGAGCGAACGTTGGCAGAACGATTCAACCTTTTCAGGATCCGAATTGATGTCGAGGTGAACCATCGATTGCCATCGGCGCCATCGTCGTTTGCCCCAATTTTCGACGGGGATGTTGACGAGGTTGGCGTTTGGAATGGTGATGATGGTATCCAAGGATGTTCGCACCAATGTCGTTCGGAGATTGATTTCAATCACTTCACCTTCCGATGTACCAATAATAACCCAGTCGCCGACTTTGAAGGGACGATCGAGTAGGACCGTAATGGCGCCAAAGAAGTTGGAAATGCTGTCTTTCGCAGCCAATGCAAAGGCCAATCCTGAGATTCCAAGTCCAGCAAGGAGTGACGTTAACTCGAATCCGAGTGCGTCAGCGATGAAAATAGCGCCAACGAAGATGATGATGAATCGAAGAACGCTTTCAAGGGCTGAAATAAGCGTCTTTTCGGTTCCATCGAGTTCGTCGTCTTTGTCTAGGAATCGAACAACATCGTAGACGAGACTGACAAGACGGAAGGCCCACACGACGATCGAAATGACCAGCAAGAACTGGAGAACGTCAGGGATGTATTCTGTCCAAGATGGCATCAGAATGTTCTCATTTTCTGCTTGCTCTCGGACCAACAAATCGATTGTAACGAAGGAAAATGCATACGCTACAACGCTGCCCAAAGCCTTGTCACCTTTCCTCACTGTCTTTTGTCGAATCGTGTCGTTGCGTACAATAACGCCAAAGAAGCCGTGCGAGATATTGCTCACAATCAATCGAAGGACCACAGAAACAATCAGAATGGCCCCGAGAACAATGAGAGTTGATTGGGAGAATCCGAGCATTTCTCCGCTTTCGTAGGTCAAATTATCGTACAGGCCCATGTGCTTTCGTGTAACCTTTTCTTCAAGATTTTTTCCTCTGATTCAGAACCGTCACCGCGAGGGTTTCAAGTGTGGGAAGCAACTGGGTTGAACGATAGCATGCGTTCAACGATGGGTTCGAGTCGAGTCAAAACAATCGCTCTGGTGCTGATGGTCCTTCCAATGCTGCTTTCCATGGTCTCGCCTGTTATTGCTGCAAGCGTGAACCAAGAGGAAGCAACTGGTCTTCAGCGTGAGGACATTTGGAGTTCAGAATATTCCAACTACGAATTCCCATGGGGAGGAAACGATGCGATCCAATTCAAAGAATACCACACGTACTTCACCATGAAAGACCGAATGCAAGAACTTGCAGATTTGAATCCTGAGTTCATTGAATTCCACGAAGGATTGAACGGAGGAACCAACACTCGCGGTCAAGAAACCACGGAAGAGACTTACAAAGGCTGGTTTTACAACCATCCATCGCCGTGGCTGAAGATCACCGGCAACATCGCAGAAGGGGAATACAACCCATTCAATGGAGATGGTGGAAACTTCGCTGACCGTGAGGACATCCTCATCGTCGGGAACCACCACGCTCGTGAGTGGATGTCGTACGAAGTTCCAATGTTCATGATTGAAACACTGGTCTTTGCCTACAACAACATCGGATACGATAACGACGGTGATGGTCGAGTTGACGAAGACCCTTGGGGTGACGCTGATGGCGACGGTATTCTCGATGACGATGGTGATTGCCTAAGCCTCGCTCCTGAAATCCAGGATTCGGATGGCGATGGCGTTGCTTGCGGTCCAGGCGACCTTGGTGTCGATGAAGACCACTCCGAGCAAAAGTTGCACGATTTAATCAACACACGTGAGATATACATTGTCCCAATGCTCAACGTTGACGGTAACCGCTACGATCGTGAAGTCTTCTGTGGAGAAACAGCTTGGGAGAACTGTCCAACAAGCGGCTGGAGAAAGAATCTCCGTGACAACACTGTGACCGGTGTAACGCCACTTCCTGACCTCGATGAACAAGTCGATGAGGGATGCGACGGTGTTGACCTGAACCGAAATTTCCAGTTTGAATGGGGCGCTCCTCTCGGAGCAACAGGCCCACTTGTTCCTGGTATGTGCTACGCTGGACAGAACAACGATGTCTACAATGGGCCAGTCGATACAGTCGACCAAGATGGCGACGGCCGCCTCAACGAGGATGGCGTTGACGGAAAGGACGACGACAGCGATGGACTGGTCGATGAAGATTGGTTGGGTGGAAACAGTGAGCCAGAGACGAAGTTCATCCAAGACCTGACCGAAATGAACGATGACAACGACAACGGTGGGTCTGACTTCCCAGTCACACTCACTTGGCACTCCTTCTCAGAATTGATTCTCTACCCATGGGGTCATTGTCAGAACTGCGATAACCCTGACCAAGCCCAACTCAAGTATCACGGAGACGTGATGGCAACGATGTCAAATTACGAGAACATGCAATCCTCTTCTTTGTACCCAACAAGCGGTGATTTCTGCGATTGGCATTATGGATTGTTCACGTCGTATTGCTACACCATGGAAATCGGAAACGCATTCCACGAACGCCCAGAAGACATCGACGATATCTTGCTTCGAAACGTTGGCATGGGTATGTACATGATCGAAATTGCTGACAATCCTCGTGAGCGTGCAGATCTTGCACTTGGCAACATTTCTCAGCAAAATTACCTCAAGGCTCCTGAAAAGATTGACGTACCAAGCGAAGGCGATATTCCAGTCGAAGTCTGCGTTTCGGACAACTTCCCTGTGAGCATCAGCAGCTCAAGTTACGTCGAGTGGCGCCTCGTCAAACCAAGCCGACTCCAGAGCGACTACGGCCCTCGTGAGTGGGCAACAACACCATGGGAACGTGTTGAACTGAAGAGCACGGGCATGGACTGTCCAATCGCTGCTGGAAACGGAACATTGTTGCAGGCAATGGTTCCAGTAAGCGAAACACAAACGGGGGAACTCCACTACAAAGCACAACTTTCCACTCGAGATGGAATCGATTTCATTCAATATCCCGCAGATGGGAATTATTTCACGCTTGATTTGACCTATCGTGAAGCGTACGGTTCCTTGTTTGGTTCGCTTGTTTTGTTCACGCTTGTTGCTGGAACAATCTGGGGCGGACTCGGTGTCTGTCTGCGAATGATGCTGCAAGATCAGGAAGATTCCGTGAACGATATGACGGCTGAAGTGCTTGAAGCTGAGGCGGCTTAGGGGGATTCTTGATGGGACAAAGCGACCAGTTTTCAGGCCGTCTCGGTCTTATTTTCGCATCGATTGGTGCTGCTATCGGAACAGGGAACATTTGGCGTTTCCCTCGAATGGTTGGTGCAAACGGTGGGGGAACCTTCCTCATTCCGTGGCTGTTCTTCCTGTTCGTCTGGTCGATTCCACTCGTCATTGCTGAATTTGCGATGGGTAAGCGATCTCGTACGGGTACGGTAGGAACCTTCCGTATTTTTGCCGGAAAGAAATTCGCTTGGATGGGATTGTGGACCGCTTGGATTTCCACTGCGATTGGTTTCTATTACGCCATTGTTGCTGGTTGGTGTCTCAAATATTTCCAACTTGGAATCTCAGGTGGTTTGACTGGAGATGGTGTTGATACAACTGAAGTTTGGAACACGTTCTTGCAAAATCCTTTGCAGGTGATCGGCTTCCAATTCCTGGTTATTGCCATCACGCTCTTGGCCATTTGGAAAGGTGCGAAAGCCATTGAAAAGGTCAACGTTATTCTGATGACTTCACTGTTCGTTCTCCTGTTCATGACGCTTGGTCTCTCGTTGTGGATGGACATGTCGGATGGAAGCCTCGATGGGGCACTCTTCATGTTCACGGTCGATCCTGCCATGCTGTCCGAACCGGAAGTTTGGATCAACGGATTGTCGCAATCAGCATGGTCCTGTTCTGCAGGTATGGGTATGGCCATCACCTACGCTGTCTACATGCGCAAAGATGAGGATACGGTCCTCAACGCCTTCACGATGGGCTTTGCCAACAACAGCATCTCCATCATTGCAGGATTGGCTGTACTCTCCGCTATCTTTGCAGTGAGTGCTGACCCTCTTGCAACCGTCACCAACGGCTCCTCTGCCATCACATTCCTGGCACTGCCTGAAGTCTTTGCACAAGCGCCTGGCGGTGCTGTTGGAGCATTTGTGATGATGTCAGGGTTCTTCCTTGCGCTATCGTTCGCTGCCATCACTTCGATGATTTCAACGGTCGAATTGTGTGTTCGTAACTTCGTGGATCATGGCTATGATCGACAACGCTCGGTTCTCATCACGTCGATTGCCATCTTCTTCTTCGGATTGCCATCGGCGATTATGTGGGTTAAACTCGATGCTGCAGGTGTCGCATTCCCTGAATTCCTTGAAGTTCAAGATCACATTTGGGGCTATGGCCTGATGTTCAGTGGACTCTTTATTGCGTTCTCCATCTGGAAGTACGGTTACCTCAAGTGGAAGAAGGAAGTCGAACTCGGTAAGGCTGCACCAGGTTTCTATGGCTACCTTGGTGTCGGCGTATCTGCATTCCGTGACGATTACATTAACACTGGTGACAACGACATTGAGGTTGGACGTTGGTGGGATTTGAGCCTCTATCTTGCCTTCCCGTTCTTATTCAGTGTCCTCATGCTCTCGTATTTCGGCGATATGATTGCAAACACAGAAGATGTTTGGAATCCCGCAAATCCGAAAGGACTGGGAATCATTCTCACCTTCTGGTCTGTCGTCGCTATCGTGTTCATCTCATTGAACAAGTTCCTGATCGCTCGTCCATTGTACCGTAACGTTCCGGAAGGTGCTGATGCTGACATCTCGTTGCTCCCTGGTGGAGACGATCCATTGGTCAGCGTCGTTGGTGCTGATGCCCCGATGGCAGAACTTGTTGCTGAAGCCGTTGATTGATCGAGGTGATGGTAGATGGAACCACTCGTTCGGTGGTTGTTGGGAGGATTTGTTGTATCCCTCCTATTCATCCTTGTTGCTCGATGGTTCTGGAAGCGTTATGATCAGCCAAGTGAGGCAGCCTTGGAATGGCAAAGAGAACAAGAGGAGAAGCGTAAGGAGCGGAAAGTTTGGGAATCCGTTGAGATGCAGATGCGTCGTGAAGCTGAGGAAGCTGAACGTAAGGCAGCGTTTCAAATCAAACGCGAAGTTGCTGCATCCTCTGGTACTGCTCCTGATGCAAAGACCGTTTCAAAGGCGTTCGAGTCGCTCGGATCTCCTGTTCAACAATCTGCTTCAACGGAGAAGGACCTCGAGACGGAGTCCGACGATTCAGATGTTGAAGACGTTCCTGAACTTGTACAAGTCCGACAAGACGCCTGGGACGGGAACGATGAGCAACCAGACGAACAACCGCGAGAACCGGATTGGGAACTTGTTGAACGATTGAAGCGCATTGCTGGTTCTGATGAAACCGAGGAAGTTCCTCATCCTGAAATTCCTGAGGCACCGTCTCTTCCTGACCTTGAGGAACCGACCTCAGAACAATTTCAATCATGGTTAACAGAAGAAGAGTAGGTTTCACCATCTGCTAAAGGAAAACCACCCTTCATTAGTGTCCTTTCAGACGTTGTGTTATGAAGCCTACAGATGAGCAAGCGAGCGCTTGGACGGAAGCGTTCGATTCGGGCAAATTCGTGAGGAAATCGAGTGAATTCCGAGATTCTATTTCGAAAGGAGGGACGTTTGATGTTGAAAGTGGACGCTACCACCTCTACATCTCACACGCTTGTCCATGGGCCCATCGAACGCTCATCCTACGGACACTCCTCGGTCTGGAAGATCACATCAGCGTTGATGTCGTCGACTGGCGGATGAATGCAGATGGTTCGTGGTCGTTTAATCCTGATGAGGAGGGTGCGACTGCGGATACAGTAAACGGTGAATCGAGTTTGGAAGGCATCTACAACAGGGCTTTCAAAGGCTGGAATGAGAGTCGCAGCATCGGTACTGTTCCTGTCTTGTGGGACAAGAAGCATGCAACGATTGTCAACAATGAGAGCCGTGAAATCATCAGAATGTTCGATTCTTTTTCAAAGGAAGGATTGGGTAATGGTACGACTCTTTGCCCACCAGAATTGATGCAAGAGATTGACAACATGATCGACGCAAATTACGAATCGGTCAACAATGGTGTCTACAAATCAGGGTTCGCTCGTACCCAAGAAGCGTACGATGAAGCCGTCACAGCCTTGTTTGAACGCCTCGATCAATTGGAGGCTCATCTTGAAGGAAGAGAGTGGCTCGTTGGTGAAGGCAAGGGACAATTGACAGAAGCTGACATCTGTCTCTTCACAACATTGGTTCGTTTCGATTTGGTCTACGTTGTTCATTTCAAGTGCAATCTTCGACGCATCATTGACTATCCAAATCTGCAGGCGTTTGTTGAACGTGTCCTTGACCTACCTGGCATCCGAGACACCTGTCATTGGCACCACATCAAAGCGCATTATTTCTGGTCGCATCAAAACATCAACACCTTCCGAATCATCCCACTGGGTCCTCTTGAAGGGGCTCACACAAAGTGACGATGAATCAACAGTATGCTCCTGAATGAAGCGAAGGGCATTAGAGGGGAAGGCGCTTCGAAGGTTCATGGTCCAACGTCCCAGAGGTACGCGTGACTTTGGTCCAACTGAAATGAAACGGCGACTTGCGTTTGAATCGCTTCTTGAGGAGCAAGCCCGCCGTCATGGCTTCTCTCGTGTTCAGACACCCATCTTTGAATCGCTCGACTTGTTCACTGCAAAGTCAGGTCCTGGTGTTGTTTCCCAACTCTATGCGTTCCAAGACAAAGGAGAGCGTGATCTGACACTCCGACCAGAACTAACAGCTCCAGTCATGCGAATGGTTGCTGAAGAACTTCGCAACGAAACCAAACCACTCCGTCTCTCCTACTACGGTCAGTGTTTCCGCTATGAGGAGTTCAAGAAGGGACGTTACCGAGAATTCTACCAGTACGGTGTTGAACTGATTGGTGCGACTGGTCCACTCGTTGAGGCAGAGGTCATTGCTCTTGCCATCAACATGTTGACCGAGGCTGGACTGAAGAATTGGGAATTACGCATCGGTCACGTCGGTGTGCTCAAGCAAGTTCTCACCGGTATTGGCCTCAACGAGACTTCAGAATCAGGCGAGCCTCCTCTCGCTTCTGCTATGCGTTTTCTTGACAAAGCCGACTTTGGAGGGTTGACAGCCTTACTTGAAGCGCAATCCATTTCCACTGATTTCGTCGCACCGCTCAAACAACTTTCAGAATTGAAAGGAGGACAGGAGACCATTGCATCCGCTCGTGAGCTTCTCTCGACAATGGATGGTGTTTCACTCGAAGCATTGGATGATCTTGAATCGACCATCAACTCGATTGGACAACTTGCACCATCACCTCCATCCCTCTCGGTCAATCTCACCGTTGCACGAGGTTTGGACTATTACACTGGAACGGTGTTCGAAGTTCACGTGCCTGAACTGGGTGGAGAAGGACAAGTCCTCGGAGGAGGTTCTTACAAACTGCTTCATCTGTTCGGCCTTGCAGACCTTGATCCATGTTGTGGGTTTGGTCTTGGTTTCGATCGAGTTCTCCTCGCTTTGGAAGCACAGGCCGCTACTGAAGACAGGAGTGAGGTTGTTCCCGGAGAAGAGGATGATACACCATTCCTTGCCATGATTCCATTCAACATCGATACATCAGAGGTACTCGATTTGGTACGAGAATTGCGCCAATCTGGCATCTACGTCGAGATTGAATTACGTTCTCGAAAGATTGGCAAGGCTATGGGTTGGGCCGACAGCATTGGTGCAGGTTACGCACTCGTTGTAGGGCCAAGAGACCTCGAACAAGGTCAAGCAACTGTCAAGCGACTTACAGATGGAGAACAACTTCCAGTTGCTCTCAATACGGAATCGATTCTCTTAGCACTGAATGCTTGAGGAATCATTCTTCATCTCTTCGAGCGTTTACGAAGACAGCCATTGCAATGGCTGCTGAAGCAACGACGAGTGTGAATCCTGGAGCATCTTCGGAATCACTTCCCCCGTCCAAATCAGCACCGTCCTGTATGTTTTGATCCCATGAAGAGTCATCAATTGGAAATTCGATGTAACTCATCTGACCCATTTTCATCGAAAAAGACGCTGCGTCACCTT
>JBMYNT010000041.1:0-13766 GCA_049598575.1 Candidatus Poseidoniaceae archaeon
GCTCGTTGTAAATCGCGTGGAAAATCATATCCCCTTCATCGGTAACATCAATCAAATACCCATGTTGATAGTAAGTTTGTAACTGATTGACTGCAATGTGGTAACCCCAGGTGCCATCAGATTCCATGACGGCAACGTACTGCGCTCTACGTGGAGAATGTGAGATTTTCTGATTTGAGAAATTGCTTTCAGTATTTGAGCTAACGACGTAATCTGTTGTTTCTCCTGATAGGTATAATGAGTCATTATGTACAATCATCCTGTTGAAATTTATGGACGAATATGGAGAACCAACAGCGGAGGTTTTCACACCGCTTTCATCAATGCTTAACCACAAGTGACAGTATCCATTTTCTCCGGGAGTAGGACAATTCAACGTTTGAGAATCGTATTTCATTTGGTTCGGGATTGTGAATAAGCCATGAAGGCCATTTTCATCGATATCGAACAAAGGAACCATGTAATTGTAGGTTGGAGATTCATATGGAAGTTCAAATGTGCGGACCCAATTCGTTCCATTTGGCGAATATGAGGTAATTGAGTATTCTTGCCAATTTCCCGAGGTACCGTCAGCCTTCACCATGTATAGGTTTCCAGAGTCATCGAGTTGCATGTGCCTTATTTTCGAATGGCCATAACCTGACGGGATTTGTTCGACATCAACCCATGACCATGTTCCTGAATCATAAAATGCCGTAATCAGGTTGCGTTGGGTGCTACCGTGCTGGGAACCATCAAAATACAAATATGTGTAATATGTACTCAATGAAATGTAAAATCTATCCTCATCCACGACATGCATTCCAATGATCTTGCTGTAGACATAGTCAGCGTTGTTGCAGTAATTTGAGCACGAAATAACTTCTGAATACTCGACTTGTTGATTAGCATCAATCTTGATGATGTGTATACCTCGTTGGTTACTGAAATAATACTGGCCATTCATCCAGTTCCCATAATCCTCTGACTCAGCATAGTAGAGATTGCCCTCATCATCAAAGTCATGGTTGGAAAACTTGAGTCCATTGGCGACTGATTCCCCTGAAGGATCAAGATCTGATGCCAGGTTTCCATACCAAGATGGAAGGAATGCATACTCAGACGGCTGTTCTTGACCACCGTCCGCATTCACAAGCGGAAGAGTAGAAGCAATCAAAATCGACAAGACGGTTAATGCAATTAGTTGGGTTCGCATATATGTCACGGTATATCGTCTAATTTGGACGATTTAACTCTTTTTCCAACAGGACTGAGCGTTGCATGACGGATGTATCCGTCAGCAGTCTACATCATTCAGTTGACTGTGCGCATTGAAAGTTCAATGGTAACAGAGTCTGGAATGTCGATCTTTGCAACCAGGCGGAGAGCGCTCTCGTCCTTACCGGAGTTGATGTGCATCTCCAACAAGCGCTTGTGAACACGGAGTTCCCAGTGATCGTAGGTTTCGCTTCCTTCACCATCAGGTGCACGTCGGACAGGAACGACCAGACGGCGTGTTGGTAGAGGGATTGGTCCTCGAAGCTTGGTTTCGCTTTGGGTGCAGATGTGTCGAATCTGACCTGCAACTCGATCAATATCAGAATGGTTGTTTCCTGTCAATTTGATGACGGTAACGGCTGCCATGCTCTATTCCTCCAGTTCCAAATCAATGAGTGATGTTCACTCACTTCTTCTCGATCTTGAGACAAACACCAGCTGCGACGGTCTTACCCATGTCACGGATAGCGAATCGGGACAACTCAGGGAAGGTGTCCATTTGCTCGATTGACATTGGCTTGGTCGGTTGGAAACGAATCAAACATGCATCGCCGTTCTTGAGGAACGATGGGTTTGCTTCCTTACCAGCCTTGTTGGTCTTCTCAAGAAGTTCTTGGAAGCGAACAGCGACCTGAGCGGTATGTGCGTGGAAAACAGGTGTGTATCCGACGGAGACAGCCTTTGGAATGTCCATGAGTTGGATTTGACCGACGAAGGTCTCATCGTGACGGACAAAGGTTGGCTCGTTGTCAGCGTATCCTGCGACGTCACCACGGCGGATGTCGGTAGCAGCGAGACCACGGACGTTGAAACCAACGTTGTCGCCTGGCTCAGCCTTGTCGACCATTGTGTGGTGCATCTCAATCGACTTGACCTCAGCGGACTTCTGGGACGGGTTGAAGACAACGGTCTTTCCAGTGTTCAGAGTTCCAGTTTCGATCTTACCAACAGGGACAGTACCGATACCAGAGATCTTGTAGACGTCTTGGATAGGTAGTCGAAGTGGCTTGTCGATTGGCTTGTTTGGCATTGCTGCAGCGTCGATGGCCTCAAAGAGGGTTGGTCCGTCGTACCATGGGCACTTGTCGGACTTCTCAAAGACGTTGTCGCCGTTGAGGGACGAAGCAGGAATCATTGGAATGCTGTCGAGTTTCGAACCGAATCCAGCCATCTTGAGAAGTGCAGAGACTTCAGCGACAGCGGCCTTGTACTTGTCCTCGGACCAGTCGACACCAGAAATGTCCATCTTGTTGACGTGGACGATCAATTCGCTAACACCAAGAACCTTAGCGAGGAACGCGTGTTCCTTGGTTTGTGCGTTAACACCGTCGTTTGCAGCACAGAGGAGTACCGCTGTGTCAGCTTGTGAAGCACCGGTGATCATGTTCTTGACGAAATCTCGGTGACCTGGAGCGTCGATAACGGTCCAGTAGTACTTCGGAGTAAAGAACTCCTTGTGAGCGACGTCGATGGTAATTCCACGCTCTCGCTCTTCCTTTAGACCGTCCATGACATACGCAAGACCGAATCCGGCCTTACCTGCCTCAGCGGCGAGTTTTTCGTTCTTTTCGATAACGTGCGCTTCGATGTGACCTGAGTCGAGGAGAAGACGACCGACAGTGGTCGACTTTCCGTGATCGACGTGACCTACGAAGACGATGTTACGGTGTGGCTTGCTCTTATCTTCCCATTGTGATGGCATACTAAATTACTCCTTAGCATCCCTG
Source organism: Candidatus Poseidoniaceae archaeon (assembly GCA_049598575.1). GTDB lineage: Archaea > Thermoplasmatota > Poseidoniia > Poseidoniales > Poseidoniaceae > MGIIa-L2. The sequence continues at coordinate 2,985 of JBMYNT010000041.1, forward strand.
CGACAAACAACCCCTATTTGAAAGGGTCGGTAAGAAACTACAGAGATTTCTTGCTGAACAGGACCGTGGTCTCGCGGTTTTCACTTGTATATCAGGAGCAGCAGGTATCGGTCGACCTGTTGTGTGTAGGTTTCATTGTTGGATACCGACATCGTCCAGTCTCCATCGCCGTACGTCGAGTCAGAGTCTGAATCCGTGAAGAGATACGAGGAAAGAGTCAGTTCGACGCAATACTTGTCGTCATCGCAGTTTGAATCACGTGACTCGTATTGAGAGTTGTCAGTCGGTTCTGTCGACGTTGCTTCGTCACCTTCCTCGTTGAATGCGACCAAATCGAGACGACCTGTGCAGGATGCACCAGGCAAACACGGCTCGTCTTTGGCAGGGTACATCAATTTTCCAACGACCTTTCGAATGGTATTGCCAGCATCGTTGTCGTAGTGAACTTCGAAATCAAAGTCAAGCTGGTTTGGGTTTTGGCTTGTGGTTCGTGCGATTTCAAAATCCAGCCAAGAGGCTCCGTAGGAAACGTACACCTTGATGTCGTCCGAATCGACGAGGCCCTTGCCGTTGGTGATCGTGAGTCCGATTTCGTACTCACCAGGTTTGACGTCTTTCCAAGCGACTGACTCCCCTTCGAGGTCGTTGTCGTTGGTTGCGTCTCCATCACCGTCTGCATCAAATTCGAGATTCAAATCCCAGTGATAGGTCGAAATGTAATCATCGGACGAACCCGATGTTGAATCACTTGCATCAAGTTGCACATCTGTTTCGCCTTCAGCGCTTCTGGAACTCAATGACTTCTCTAGGTCACAAATCCAAACGTGAATGTAAGAGCCTTCATCGACATCCTCACCCTCACAATCCTCATCGGACGAGAAGGAAGTGATTTCTGCTTCAGGTGGAAGTGCGGTTGCATCGACGACAGTCAACGTCTTGCTTGTCGATTGGCTGTTTGATCCATCGCTGACAATCAATTCGACGGTGTATTCGCCCGTCTCAGGGTAGGTCCAGTCCGCATTCCGGCCTGTCGCATCGATGGATTGGTCACCATCAAAATCCCACTTGTAGGTCAATGCCACTCCAGATGGCAAGGAATCTCGTGCATCGAAGTCAATGGTTTGACCAGCTCGAATGTTGGTAGCAGGTGAGTACGTGAAAACAGCAACGATTTCTTGGGAGCTGTCGTCATCTTCGTTTCCAATGCATCCTGCAAGTCCACCGATCATCATCAGCACAGCAAGGAAGGTTGCTTTTCTGATTGCGCCCATACCATTGCCTGCCTTTCCGCCATTTAGAAGCCTTTTGCGATTTGTTCGCCTAAAAGGAGAACAACGTCGTCTGTCTGTTACCGTCGAACAATTCCTTGGCGTTCCATCCGAACGCTTCTGTGATGCGTCCGAGTGCTGCAGCCATTCGCTCAGCATAGAATCGCCCATCGTAGCCTGGGATACCGCCATCATCCTCGGCCTCAATCCACGGATGAACTTGCATGGGTCGCTTTGAGGCATCGGTGACCACGTAGGAGATCTTCATACCCGGCGTAAAGCCGAGTCCACGTTCGATGAGAATCATCGCCGCACGGACCTGAGCCATGCTTTCCGGACGAGCATAATCCTTGGAGAAATCAACCTCGCCATTCGACTGGACGCGCCCTTTGCAGGACTTGGCAAGAATCAAACGGCGTGCATCAACTTCGTGTTTCTTCAACGCAGCAACACATTCACGAGCATGCTGAACCAAGGCATCGCCCTCATCGGCGAGCGCATAGGTGAACGTCTTCTTCATGCTCGTTGTCAGGTATTCGAAGGAATCCGTGCGTTGCGTCTCATAGCCACGAATCAGCATCTCTTCGCTCGGATAGACGACCTGTCCAACGTAGCGCTTCTTCGCACCATGACTGAAGAAAACGGAGAGCCCTTTCTCGTATTCGAGCACTGCAGAATCACGGCTGTATTGCTTAGCAATGTCGAGACCAAAGTCGATCATCGCTTGTTTTGCAGCTTCATAGGCTGCAACGGTTTCCTCATCATCGTCCTCTTTCAAGACGGAAGGCGACCCTTCGGGAACAGGTGAACATACGAAGATGGAATCTGTATCGGAATAGACAACGTGATGACCTTCTTCTTCCAATTTCTGAATGATGGTCTTGATGTTTTGACGCGCCCATGCTGTGATGGAGGAACCCAAATCCTTGTGTGTGAATCGATAGAATCCTGATGCAAAGACGCCATAGAACGAGTTCATCATGATCTTGACAGCGTATTGCATCGAATCGTGAAACTCTTCCTTTTCGACCTGCTCGTCCTTACGAGCGAGTTTGATTTGCGCTTTGTGCTCATCGCGTTGATTCATCAAATCTTCGAGCAAAGTCGGAACCAATCCTTTGCGATGTTCAGCACTCCAGAAGACGGCTTCCGTCGGCGAGACGTGTGTTGCATCACCCTCAGTAGGTTGTTCTGGATGCGACGGATCAATACGGGTCGTGTAGCAGACGTTGTTGCCGATCATGATGCTTGGATACATGCTCTTGAAATCCAGAACGGCAATCCATGGATGCAATCCTGCTTCAACATCGTGAACATAGCCTCCAGTGATTTGACCTTCCTTGGCTTCCGCACTTCCTGTCAATGGGACAGCCACGTTCTTGCGGTCGGCCAATCGAATCACGAGGCTGTCGAGCAGTTGCGACGTACTTCCATTGGCAGCTGTTTCAAACGGTACTTTCGCAACAGAAGCAACCGCTTCCTTGCGACGAATTGCTTGAATTGCATGAAGGATATCGAGTGGTAGAGCAGCATCTCGAACACAGTATTCCATGACTTCATCGGGTCGAGTGGCCCATTCTTCGTCCATGTTGGATGCATCAATGTCGATCTTTTGCTTGTCTTCCTCTTCTGGGAACAACAAGCGAGCGATGAAGGAGAGGGTTTCGCGTTGCGGACGCAAGGCTTGACGCGCTTGCCACCAAGCATCGACAATCGCACGTCCAGCAAGATTCCAAGCACGGTTCGATTGACGGCGAGGAAGAACACCTGTTCTCGTTCGCTTGCATTCCGTCTCCAAATGTGGTGTACGGCCCCATCCCAAGAGATTGCTTCGAGCCTGCCACTGCTTACGGCTCGTATGATGATCCATGCGTTCAACCAATCGAGGGAAATCGAAGTTGTCGATGTTGTAGCCCGTAATGATGTCTGGATCTTCTTCGCGAACCATGGTCGTCATCTGTTCCATAATCAGGTCTTCAGCGCCTCGATATTCGTAGACACGACGAGAACCATCGAACATATCCTCGACCCAAACAGCAGCACAGAGAATCGAATTGTTGGCAATACTCGTCTCCAAATCGTAGGAAAGGATACGCCATGGAACTTGGAACGGCTCGCTTTCGTTCACATTCTCAAGCTGAACGGAAACAGTTCGGTCGACTTGGTATCGACCAACACCGCCGTGTTTGATGACACGGAGATTGCGTTCTCCGTCCTCATCGTCGTGTTCTCGCTCATCGATGAGAAACCCATCAATGGCAAGATGCATACCAACATCGTTGTCCAAGAACATGCGATTAACGAAGGGAATGTCGCCCGAATAAATCATCCAACCTTGCTTCTGTAATTCGCCACGAAGCGATGGAACGTTGAACGGTTGGACCGCTTCAACGGTCCACACAGGCTTCTCGCCCAAATCGGTCCATTTCCATACAGGACCACGAACATCCATCACTTCAGAACGTCGACGGACAACATCGATGCGTCGTTCCTCTTCATCGGTGACAGGCTGGTCTTTGCTACGCTTTCCAACACTTGCGATCTCAAACGTTGGCCGCAATCCAGAAACAAGAACACAGATGGATGCACCATCTTCGCAACGACCAAACAACTCGATTGTGGTCTGTGGAGCATCCTCATCACCGTGCGAATGATACCGCCCACTGACGACACCAAAGCGACCCGACCATGCCTCCATGGCAACGCCTCGGGCTCAACCGTCTTGAAACCGAGCCTTTGGCCAGTTCAATCAAACGTTGAGTTTTCGTCGGAATGAAACAGCGAACAACATGGAAAGAATGAGGAGCCATACTTCGAATCCTGGTACGGTTTCGTCATCGTCCTCGCCTTCCCCCTCAGCGACGTACTCCCAAACAGTTGGGTCGTATGGAGCATAATCTGAGTTGTCTCCTACTCCATCTGAGTCGGTATCCAACCATTCTGAGCCATCAAACGGGAAGGCGTCAGCTTCGTCTGGGATACCATCGCCATCCGAATCGAGGTAAGGCACAGTCACCATCACACTCAGCGATGTCAAAAGAACGGCTTCGTTGTTTGAATCGTAACCGTATGCATTGATGTGCACCGATTGGATGATTGTTACGTTGGTTTGAATGGAATCCAACATCAAGCCAAGCGAGAAATCATCCCCTTGTTCCAATCCATCTGAACGATTCCAAACACCATCAAGGCGGAGATCGTACTTGTCAACTGCAGAAGCATCAAACGACGTTTCATTGAATGCGACCTCAACGAACGCTGGGTTCATCGTAGTGTTGAGAAGCGTACCATTGACAAGCATGAAATCTGTATCGATAATATCGAGCAAATCCGGTGCAGTCAATTCGATTGAGGCGCCGGGGGGAGGTGCTGACCACACATCGGCGAGTCGATCGTACGTCCATGCACCATCCCACTGACAATCCCCATCTCCATCGAGAACGAATTCGCCACCAGCATTGATGGCATCTTCAGGTGCGATAAGACCCTGACATGCCATGAGCGTGATTTCAAGCCAATGATAGGTGGTCCAACGTTCGTCATCACCTTCGTAGGTTTTGATGTAAACGTGGATCGTTTCAGAGAGGTTTGTGTACAATTCGTCGAGTGATAATTGCATTGAGAAGAAATCAGAGTCTGACAATGCTTCCGAACGATTGAAGTGACCTGCGACGACGAGATTGTATTTCTCAATAGCAGACTTGTTGAAGTCATCCATTGTGAATGCAACTTCAACATAGACTTGACCCGTCTCAGAACCTGACACGAGCGTTCCGTTGATGTAAAACACATTTGCATCGGTTGAGGTCATGTTATCCGATGCATCAAATTGGAAAACAGGCTCGTCATCGCCCCAATCGTTCGGAACGACAACGAAGTACATTCGGAACTTGTCGGAGAACTTACCGGATGCTTCGTAGACTCGAAGTTCCATACGAATTTGCGATTCAGCTGTTCCCGTGTCATCAACGGTAACGTTTTGGAATGAATAGGTGAACAAACCGTTGCTGGAAGCGGATTCTTCGAACGTGTGTCCTTCCAAGTTGAACGAAGTATCACCGTACGGAGCGTCGAAGAAGACCTTCCATTCGTAGGTAACAATTCCATTTCCTGAGGTCGCATCAGGATCGTATGAATTACTTCCATCGAATTGAATGTTCAATTGGCCCGTTGAGTCCAAGGTGAGGCGATAAACATCCCAATCCTGTCCTGCGACATTTTTCGTACCAATATGAGCAATGTTGGAAGCAATGGCTTGGTTTGCATCCATCGTTATGTTGGCAATTGGTGCGTACTCGTCCGTAGCAAAAACGGTCACCTCATCGGCCAATTCAGTCGTTTGTGGAGGTTGAACCAATCCTGCAACAAGCAGGAGAAAGACCATTGCAAGCGCAGTTCTCATAGCCATTCCTAATCGCTTTCAGAACATAACATAATCGCCAATTTCGCAAGAATTTGGTCAGCAAGAATTGAAAGCCGAATCTCCTTAGCGAGAATCACGGGTTGAGGTTCATGGCCAAAGATATCGACTGGGACAAACTGACGTTTTCGTTAACACCAACCGATACCATGTACGTGGCTGAAACGACGGGCGATGAGCCTTGGATGCCTGGTGACCTGCGTCCATACGGCAACATTTCCATCTCTCCAGCTGCAGGTGTTCTCAACTACGGTCAAGGTCTGTTTGAAGGAATGAAAGCCTACCGAACCGACAAGAATCGAGTTGTTTTCTTCCGCCCTGATGAGAACGCTCGACGGATGCAACGTGGTGCAGATCGATTGAAGATGCCACCTGTTCCAGAATCCATCTTCATTGATGCTGTTGAACAAGTCGTTCAAGCCAACATCGATTGGTTGCCTCCGATGGGTCGAGGTGCGATGTACGTTCGGCCGTTGTTGATGGGAAGTGGACCAGTTCTCGGTGTTGCTCCTGCTCCAAGTTATTCGTTCATGATTTACGTTACACCGGTTGGACCGTACTTCAAGGGCGGTATGCGTGCGATTGAGTTGTTGATCTCTGATGAGTTCCATCGAGCTGCTCCAGGCGGTTCTGGTGGTGTCAAAGCGATTGGAAACTATGCACCGGGTATGATGCCAAGCAAGATGGCCAAAGCACAAGGCTATGCTGAAGTCATCTATCTTGATGCTCGAACCAGTACCTACATCGAAGAAGTCGGTGCTGCGAACTTCTTCTGCATCAAGGACAAGGTCCTCTACACGCCTGAATTGACAGGAACCATCCTTCCTGGAATCACCCGAGATTCCATCATTGCTCTCGCTCGCCACATGGGCTACGAAGTCGTTGAAGAGAAGGTCAGTGCTGAATTTGCGATGTCCGCTGATGAGGCCTTCTGCTGTGGAACAGCGGCTGTCATCTCGCCAATTGGTAGCATCACCCATGGCGATACCAAGGTCACCTACGGTGATGGAACACCAGGCGAAATCACAACAACGCTGTACGACAAACTCACGGGTATTCAGAACGAAACCGAAGAAGACATCTTCGGATGGTTGCACGAAGTTCCTCTGTGATCAATTGCCTTTCTTGGCCTTGGTCTCAACGTGCCAGACGAAATAGGTCTTCTCATCAAGAATCAATTCGCTCTTGTAGACCATACCAAACTCGCTCGGTTCAAGCGTTCCATCAAAGGTGAATTGAATCATCAACAACCCATCGCTGTTGGATTTGAGTACACCTGTTCCATCTTGAACACCACCGAATTGAACTGCTCCAAAGCGCTTCTTGTTCACTTCGACGTTGGTTTCTCGGACCTTGACTTCGTAACCAGGTGACATCTCAGCACAGCGAATACGCTCTTCAGTCTTGGTCTTGGTATTGTAAGGAATTGTAACAGCCTTGAGAACGAATGGATCGAGTGCTGTTCCAGTACCACTCTGGAATTCAGGCGTTGCTGAAACGTGTTCAGCCTGAACACCAACCCGTTGCTTGCGTCGTGTCAAGATCATTGGAACTACGAGGATGAAGGCCAACACGAGGAAGATGATTGGGAAGCAAATCGGCTTGAATGGATTCTTGTCCTTTTCTGGTGGTTCCTCATAGGAGCGATAGTTGTAACATGTTCCATCCGATTCAATCTTCGGAACCGATGAACGGTTGTACGGATCGCCACCACATTCCAATTCGAACGTGTCGTTGAAGCCATCACCGTCATCGTCCATATCAACCTCGAGCAGACCCAAACGAGTGTTGTTGTTTGGAAGACCGTCCAAGTCGTAATCTTCCTCAACGGAGAGATTGAACGTGGTTGAGATTTGTGTTCCAGTCAACAAGTTCGTTGCAGTGACCGTGTACTCGGTCAAATTCGATGCGACAATCGGTACACCGTAGACCGTACCGTTACCGTTTGAAGTTCGTGCCATCGTATCGCCACCGAAGAACAAGCCGTACGGTAGAGCTGGTGAAATCTCCCAGATATCCACGGTCATTCCAGTGATGATTGGCTGGAGTGTGACGTTGCGCTGTCCTTGCAACAACTCGAAGTCGCCCGTTCCGTAGGTCACCGACAGGACTTCGTTGAAGTCGCAGATGCCATCACCATCGCTGTCAACAGGCGTATCGAATTCGTTCTTAGAATCGGTTGGACCGCAATCAGCTTCGTCCAGATCGGTCCAACCATCGTTGTCATCGTCTAAGTCTTCGATCAATCCAGTCGTCGATTCGCCCCACAATTCGTCCGGCATTCCGTCACCATCGGTATCGAGATAGGCAGCAGCATCGTTCGGGAAGGCGTCTGGACCTGCTTCACAGTAATCGACTGGAAGTGCAGGTGCAATCGGTCCATCGCAGACGCCATCACCATCGGTGTCGGCATCCCATGCATCGGTACCCGTATTGTTGGCATCAACGTAGGTGCTCGTGTTGGTCTCAACGGTGTTGTTCAAACCATCACCATCAATGTCATCGTCGATTGCATTGCAAACGAAGTCGCCATCAAGATCGGCTGGAACGTCCGAGCCGTCCAATGGATTGGAGAGACAGTCGCCCTCAATGACATCGGTGAAACCATCGCCATCGTCGTCAAGATCTTCGATCAAACCACGACGTGGGTCAGCATCGTCAGGCAATTCGTTCGGCAGACCATCAAGGTCCGTATCCTCCAAAACGCCGATTTGAACAACGAATTCATCGTTGAACAGACTGCTGTTCGCATAGATGGTGAAGTTGGTCAAGTCCATCAGTTCGGTCGGTGTTCCCCAAATCGTACCGTTCTCAGCACCGAAGAACAGGCCTTCTGGTAAGTCTGGTTCAATCTCAAAGGTTGAACCAGTAATAACCAATTCAGGCTCAAGGGCTACCATTTCGGAGTTGTTCAAGAGGTACAACGGTCCGAGTGACATGTTGTAGAACAAGTCCTCGACGGTGACGTTGACAAAGACCGTGATGGAACCAACATCGTTGGATGCTGTAATCGCGTACATGGTTCGGTTCTGAACCTGTGTTGCAACACCTGACAGCGTACCGTTGGTCGCATCAAACAGCAAGCCAGCTGATGGGTCAGGCAGGATGCTCCATGAAGTGACGATACCACCTGTAGAGATGGCTTCCATTGTCAAGACAGTGGAGTTGTTGAGCAGGACGACATCATCAGGAACGTAAGTAACGATTGGAACTTGGTCAAGCACGGTGATGTTGATCTGCGTTGAAGCAAAGCCTCCACTGTTGAACGCTGTCACCACATAGGTTCGAACATCCATGACTTCGGTCGGTGTTCCTGTAATATGCCCTGTTGTTTCGTTGAATTCCAATCCTTCCGACAATGCTGGCGAAATGCTCCATGTCAAGGCAGGTCCACCGATGTTCACCGGTAGCCAATCGACCACACTCGTATCGTTGGTCAAGGTCATGTTCTCGGGTGTGTAAGAGATTTCCGGAACGATATCGAGAATCGTGATGTTGAGATAGGCCATCAAGGCACCACCGCTGTTGTTCGCCCATACGACGTATTGGGTCTGATTCTGAATCGCTGTCGGCGTTCCGGAAATCACACCATCAACAAAGCTCAATCCGTTTGGAATCGCTGGTTCAATCTCCCACGTTTCGATGAGTCCACCGGTCACATTCGGTTGCAACGTGGTCATGGCCGTACCTCGAGTCAAGACCAAATCGCTTGGATCGTACTCAATTTCTGGAGCAGGTTCATTGATCGTGATGTTGATCGATGTAGAAGCAGAACCACCACTGTTGTTGGCCCAAACGGTGTATTGCGTTGTGGTGAGATTGACGGTTGGTGAGCCTGAAATCGTACCATTGTCGAAAACAAGGCCGTTCGGTAATGCTGGTTCAATCGCCCATGTTTCTGGAATACCGCCGGATACGGTTGGCGACCAAGCAATCGCTTGTTCCGTACGGATGAAGGTCTGATTTTCTGGATTGTAGAACAAATCAACAACCGGCTCAAGGACGGTGATGTTGATGGTGTGCGTGATTGAACCACCTGTTGTATTGGCATAGATGGTGTACATGATCGGTGTTGTCTGGTTGATACCAGGCGTTCCGTACAACAAACCTTCAGCGAAGGTCAATCCTGACAATGGAATCGGTGAGATGCCCCATTCGCTGACGTTTCCACCGGTGATGGTTGGATGCAAATCTGCCATGGCAACACCACGAGTCAAAGTCAGATTCTCTGGGTTGTAATCCAAACCAACAATCGGTTCGAGGATGGTGAGATTGATTGTGTGGAACGATGCGCCACCTGTCGTGTTCGCCCACACTGTAAACATCGTACGGGTCATGTTGACCGTCGGTGTTCCACTGATGACACCGTTGTTGAAACTCAATCCGGATGGTAACAATGGATCGATGCTCCATGTTTCTGCCGTACCGTTGGTAACGGTCGGTGTCATCGTGACCATCGCAACACCTCGCGTCATCGTCTGATTCTCTGGGTTGTACTCGAGGATAACACCTGGTTCGAGGATGGTGAGATTGATGGTATGCGAAGCAGAACCACCCGTTGTGTTCGCATAAATCGTGAACATGGTCAAGGTCATGTTGACCGTTGGTGTACCCGAAAGAACACCATCAGCAAAGTTCAATCCAGCTGGAATCGATGGATGGATTTCCCACGTCTCAACGCTACCACCTGTCACAATTGGATGAAGATCGGTCATGGCAATGCTTCGAACCAAGGTCAAGTTCTCTGGGTTGTAATCGAGAACAACGATTGGTTCAAGGACGGTGATGTTGATTGTGGTACTTACGCTTCCACCTGAATTGTTGGCCCAAACGGTGTACTCCGTCGTGGTCATGTTGACTTGAGGTACACCCCAAATCGTTCCGTTGCTGGTACCGAAGTTGAGGCCGGCCGGCAAGGTCGCGTTGATGGCCCATGAGGTGATTGTACCCGAACCAGTTAGCGTAGCATTCAGCGGCAAATCGCTGCTCTGGTTACCCTTGGTCAGGACAAGGGTGCTCGGTGAATAGGAGAGTGTGGGCACTTCGTCAACCACGGTGATGTTGAGGTAGGCCACGCTCGAGCCACCGCTGTTG
>JBMYNT010000042.1:0-13734 GCA_049598575.1 Candidatus Poseidoniaceae archaeon
TATGAACACCAGATTTATTGTCACGTCAAAAAGTTGGTTTGGCGGTGGTGGCGATCTTACGCCAATGATGCCGGCAGCATCAGAAGAAACCCTGTTTCATGCTGATTTGAAAGCCTGCTGTGATGCGCATGATGCGACCTATTATCCGAAATTCAAAGACTGGTGTGACGAATATTACTCGCAAAGAACATGAACGGGCGTCGCTCAGGTCTGCTTGAGGGAAGTCGATGGTCGTTGTTTCCGGAAGCAATGCACAACAAGTGGCAGAACAACTCGCTCAATCCTTGGGTTGGAGTCACGTCAAACTTGAAGCTCGCCGTTTTCCAGATTCGGAGGGATACATCCGAATTCCGGAAGATGAGATTGAAGCGATTCGATCTGAACCCGTTGTCGTTGTTTCGAACACATTTCCAGATGCTGGTATTGTTGAAACCATGTTGATTCTCAAAGCCGTTTCCGATGTCCGTAAAGGGTCTATGGAAAACCTCAGAGGAATAGAACCGCAAAAAATGGAAGATATCGGCCCCGGAGTCTACCTTGCGGTGCCATATTTTGGATATTCTCGCCAAGACGAGCGATTCAAGCCTGGTGAAGTCATCTCCGCACGAGCCATTGCTGACATGCTAGCAGGACAGTGTGATGGGCTCGCAGTCCTCGATTTACACGCTCCAAAAGTGCTTGAAAATCTCTCCGTTCCGGTCGCTTTTACATCGGCTATGCCTGAACTTGCGAATCATCTTCAGAGCGAAGTCAATCCAGATTTCATTCTCTCACCAGACAAAGGTGCCATCGATCGTGCCAGTGAAGTTGCGAATTTGATCGGTTGTGAATTCTCCTATCTTGAGAAGACTCGGATCGATGCACACACAATTGTTCACAAAGCAAAGGATTTGGATGTTCAAGGAAAAATTGTCGCCATCGTTGACGATATGATCGCTACGGGCGGCACCATTTGTCGCGCCGCCGACGCCCTCCGCTCGCAAGGGGCTGTCGAGGTTCATGCTGCGTGTTCACACGGGCTTTTCACCGGTGGAGCGATTCGCCGATTGACCCAATATGTCGACGGCGTTCACGCCACTGGGAGCCTATCCAACCCTCGCTCGGTCATCGATGCCGGTGAAGCATTGGCTCGTGGAATCAACGAACTTCTCGGCAACTGAGCCATTTTGCCCATACAATAACCGGGCACTGCATTTATATGGTCGAGTGTGGGCGCAACGAATACCACACGAGGATGAATCCAATGAGTGTACACGTACGATTTGAAACCCCAAGCGACCTCGCCGACAGTATTTACGAGCTCATCCGAGCCAACCAAGGCGGGCGAATCAAGAAAGGAAGCAACGAAGTAACCAAGTCCGCAGAACGCGGTACTGCACAATTCGTTATCCTAGCCGAAGACGTCAACCCTCCAGAACTTCTGGCGCACATCCCATTGATCTGCGAAGAAAAGGGCATCCCATACGGATACGTCCCAAGCCAAGAATTCCTTGCAAAAGAAACCGGACTCCCAACAGGCGTCAAGACCGCTTCCATTGCTCTCATGGAAATTTCCAAAGCAAACACAGAAGCGTTCAACAACGTCCTTGAAGCCATCAACGGCATCAAGAACTGAACAGGTGATTCAACATGAGTGACGAAACGGTAAGCGGCTGGCCTGCTGAAGTTGTTGAAATCGTCGGTCGAACTGGAATGACCGGTGAAGCAACTCAAGTCAAGGTTCGAGTCAATGATGCCCCTAACCCTCGAGACGTTGGTCGAATTATCACTCGCAACGTTGTCGGGCCAGTTCGAATGGGTGACATTCTCATGCTCAAGGACACGGGTCGTGAAGCCCGTAAGCTCAATGCACGGTGATCATCATGCCAGAACGAAGAGTTTGTTCATTCTCCGGAGAAGAAATCGAGCCAGGTACTGGAACCATGTTCGTCCGTAAGGATGGAAGCATTCTATGGTTCAAGAACAGCAAGGCTCGCAAGAACATGGTCAAGTTGTCCCGAAATTCCCGAAAGGTCAAGTGGACACGTCACTATGTTCGTGGCGGTATTCGCTGATTCAATTCGGTGAACTCATAAAGGGCCTCTTGGTGGCCAAGGACGGTGAAGAAGATGGAAACAACCTACATTATGGTCAAGCCAGACGGAGTACAACGAGGACTTGTTGGAGAAATCATTGGTCGATTTGAGCGAAAAGGGCTCAAGTTGGTCGGACTCAAGTCCATGGTTCCTAGCGAAGAAATCGCTCGAGAACATTACGATGTTCACAAAGAACGTCCGTTTTTCCCTGGATTGATCAAGTTCGTTACTTCCGGCCCAGTTGTCTGTATGGCATGGGAAGGTCGTGATGCCATTTCCGTTGCTCGCAAACTCATTGGTTCAACCAATGGTCGTGAAGCAGAACCTGGCACCATTCGTGGCGACTTTGGTATGGATATGGGCTTCAACATGATTCACGGTTCCGATGCTCCTGAAACAGCGGCATTCGAACTTGGCCTCTGGTTCCCTGAAGGTTTGATGACCTGGGAAAACACCATGGGCGCTTGGGTCTACGAGTGAACTTCTTTCTTCCTCCCTTGGAGGTAGTCGCATGGACGAAACAGACGTGAACGAAGAAGAGCCAGTCGTTCGCGGTGAGAATCGACAACCAATTGTTTCGGTTCTTGGTCACGTCGATCACGGTAAAACCAGCGTTCTTGATTTGGTTCGTTCGCTCGGTAGTGACCGTCAAGCGAGCGTGATGGATCGTGAAGCTGGTGGCATTACCCAACACATTGGTGCCACCGAAGTTCCTGCTCAGGTTCTCAATGAAACCTGTGCAAAGCTGATGGGTGGACGTCCGTTCAAATCTCCTGGACTCCTCTTTATCGATACACCTGGTCACCACTCCTTCGCATCACTACGAAACCGTGGTGGTGCTCTTGCAGACATTGCCATCCTCGTCGTTGACATTATGGAAGGCCTACAACCCCAAACCATTGAATCCATCAACATCCTCAAGCAAACCAAAACACCGTTCGTCATCGCCGGAAACAAAATCGATCGTATTCATGGATGGATCTGTGAACGTGACCGTTCCTTCATCGAATCCCTCCAAGAACAACGAAAGGATGTTATCGACCTGTTCCAAGACCGATACTGGAAACTTGTTGGTCAAGTTTCAGAGCATGGCATCAACTTGGAACGTTACGATCAAATCAAGGATTTCAGGAAATCCTTCCCGCTCGTTCCAATGTCTGCGAAAGAAGGCGAGGGTCTTCAGGACCTGCTGACCGTCACAGTAGGATTAGCCGAACGGTTCCTCGAAGATCGCCTTACCGATACGCTCGGACCTGCAGAAGGAACCATTCTCGAAATGAAGGATGAGGTTGGGATGGGCAAAACCATCGATGTCATCCTCCATCGAGGTACACTCAACACAGGTGATCACATTACTGTGGTCAGTGCTGATGGACCGTTTGATGTTCGCATCAAGGGACTCAAGAAGGCTCGAGGTATGTCTGAGATGCGTGATGCTGGGGACCGATGGGAATCGGTGGATACCATTCACGCTGCTGCAGGTGTCAAAATCATAGCACAAGGTCTCGAAAAGGCACTCGCAGGCTCAACCATTCGGCTTGCAAGCGATGAAGCACGTGATGAAGCAAAGAAGGAGACACAAGTCTCGGTTGAACTGGATGAGGAAGGTGTTGTCATCAAGGCAGATACCATTGGTGGTCTTGAAGCGCTTGCATTCGAATTGAAGAAAATTGACGTGCCGATTCGAAGAGCCACCGTTGGTCCGGTCAACAAGCGAGACGTGATGACAGCAGAATCGGCCAACAGCCGCTTGAATCAAATCATTCTCGGATTCTCGGTTGAACCGAACAACGAAGTCAAAGAAAGCCTGAACCAAGGCGATGACAGCGTGACCTGGATTGGTGGTGACATCATCTACCACATCATCGATCAGTTCGAGGAATGGAAAGAGAAGACCAAGGAAGACATGGATGCAGCTGCTCGTGAAAACTTGGTCTATCCTGGAAAACTCCTCTACCTTGAGAATCACACCTTCCGCAACAAAGGTCCAGCCATTGTCGGTATGCGCGTTCTTGGAGGACGAGTTCACCTTGGCCAACGCTTGATGAAACTCGATGGAACACCCGTTGGCCAAGTCAAGAGTCTTCGGTCGCGAGCTAGTGAGGATCTCAAGGAAGCAAAGCAGGGTGAAGAAATCGCTGTTGCAGTCATGGGTCCAACCGTTGGACGACACATCGAAGAGTTGGATGAGTTCTATGTCGACATTCCTGAATCGCACGTTCCACGACTTGCAAAGGTCGAATTGACCGAACTGGAAAAGGAAATTCTCGAGGACATTGTTCGCCTTCATCGTAAGGACGACCACTTCTGGGGACGTCGTCACGTTGGCTGATGCTTGTTCGACGTAGGAACGGCATACATTCAAGTATCATGTCATGCGGTTTGTTTCTTGTAACCAAAGGTGAACGACCATGGATGCTGGATTTTCGCAAGGAAATATGGGTGGAGACGCCCGAACACAAGACCTAATTCGAACCGTTGCTGATATCTCCAACGGGTTGATGAATGAAGTAAGCAAAGTTATCATTGGAAAGAACGAGAATCTACGACGAGTCACCGTCGGAATTCTCTCCAACGGAAACATGTTGTTGGAAGATTTCCCTGGACTTGCAAAGACCTTGCTTGCCAACACCTTTGCTCGAGCCCTCGGATGTAAGTTCAAGCGTGTTCAATTCACACCTGACTTGCTCCCATCCGACATCATGGGGACCTACATGTACGACCAGAAGTCTGGAGAATTCAAACTCCGTGCTGGTCCTCTTTTCTCCAACATTCTCCTCGCTGACGAGATCAACCGTGCTCCTCCAAAGACCCAAGCTGCTTTGCTTGAAGCGATGGAAGAGAAGCAAGTCACCATCGAAGGTATTACCCACAAACTCCCTGCTCCGTTCGTTGTTTTGGCGACACAAAACCCAATCGAACAAGAAGGAACCTACCCGCTTCCTGAAGCGCAAATGGACCGTTTCCTCATGAAGATGAGCATGGGCTACCCTGACCGTGCGGAAGAGAAGGCCATTCTCGCTCGTCGAAAGTTGCGTGGAAAGGACCAACACGATGTTGAACAAATCACCTCACCAAAGAAGGTCGTTGCTATGCAAAAGGCACTCGAGACCGTTCACGTCGATCCGGCCATTCTTGCCTACATCGTTGAGATCGTTCAGCGAACCCGTGAAGACCACCGTGTTGTCAACGGTGCATCGCCTCGTGCTTCGCAATCTCTGTTCAAGACAGGACGTGCTGCTGCTGCCATCGCTGGCCGTAACTACGTCATTCCCGATGACATCAAGGGCATTGCTTTGCAAATCATCAGCCACCGTATCGTCATGAAGCCAGAAGCCAAGATTCGTGGAATCACCGGTATGCACATCGTTCGAAAGATTCTCTCGGAAGTTCCAGTACCTGTGATTTCCTGAGTATGAACCTCGAATTCATGCCGAAGTTCAAAACAGGTGACACCTGTGGTTATGCACGAGGCGGCCTGAAATGACGATGAATCCTTACAAAATGGTCATCGCAGTTGCCAATCAGAAAGGTGGTTGTGCCAAGACCACGACAGCGGTCAATCTTGCTGCTGCACTTGCAAAGGGTTCACGAAAACAAGGAGTTCCTCCTGCAAAGGTCCTGCTTGTTGATCTCGACCCTCAAGGAAACTGTGCAACGTCGTTCGGTGTTGAAAAGAAAAACATTCGAAAGACAGCCTACGACGTGCTCGCCAACGATTCTGGTGAACCGATGCCGCTCATGGAAGAGTACCTTTTGACGCCTCGCGAATTGAGCGATGCGATGCAGAAAGCCTACATTCTCCGTCAAGGCAAGAAGGCTCCTGCTAACCTCGAAATCAAGAATCTCTGGTTGCTTCCAAGCGACATTCACCTCTCTGGAGCTGAGATTGAATTGTCGCACAAGATTGGACGCGAGACACGACTTCGAGAAGGTCTTGAATCCATCATTGATGAATTCGATTACATCATCATCGATACGCCTCCATCCCTTGGATTGCTTTCCATCAATGCCATGTGTGCAGCGAACTGGGTCATGGTTCCTGTTCAAGCAGAATACTATGCGCTTGAAGGATTCAGTATGCTGATGAACTCGATCAAGATGATTCAGAAGCGTATCAATCGAAATCTGAAGATCTTTGGTGTTGCGATGACCATGGTCGATGCTCGATCAAAACTCAGTCGTCACGTTTGTACTGAAGTGTCTCGAAAGATTCCGAACAAGGTGTTCAACACCACCATTCGACGTTTGGTCAAGGTCGCTGAGGCACCGTGGAGCGGAGCACCGACCGTGCTGCTCAACGAACCACGAGCAAGTGGTGCTGGAGCAGGCTCGCTCGAATACTGGACCCTCGCTAAGGAATTCCACAATCGTGTCCAAGAGATGCGACGAGAATTCGGTGTCAAAGAGCATCCAAAACTGCTCTCGAATCGCAAGTAAGGTCGTAAAATCAACACGCGCTCCTTTCGTTCGCGCGGTTGGGTTAAGTAGGGAAGGGAATCATTTGTTACCGGGATGCACATATGACTGGAGAAGGAATGACCTCGGTAAGTGTAAGTTACGAAGTACGAAGACAATTGAATACCATGCGCACGGTCAGTGGCCACAAGAGCGTGAATACGCTGCTTGAGGATCTGATTCGAGCTCACAAGATGGCTCGAATGCGTGGCGAACTCGACACCTTGCAAGCACACTTGCAACGTGTTGCAGATGTCAACGTTGACCACCTTGTGAGCCGATTGAACATGGCTCCATTCGAGGTCTGAGGTGAACGATATGATGGCATGGCGCCCATCTGGCTATATGTTCACGACCAAGCAACTCATTCGAGCCATGTTTGATGATTCAACCGATGAAGCAAAATTGCTCATAGCAGCAACGGCTGGTGAAGTCGAACTGTTTGCAGAAAACAGATCCTGGAATGCTGTTCTCTGGCTCATCATGAACGTTCTCAAAGAGGACGGAAGACCCATCTACACAGGGAATGAACTCGGTGAACTTCGTTCAAGTCTACCGATTGTTTGGCGCTGATCACTCGTTGCCATACTTCGCAAGATACTCGTGACCGTACCATTTCCATTGGTCCATGGTCCATCCTTCAGGAAGACCTGAAGCAGGAAGCGGTGGTGCTTCTGCTGGTGCTTCTTGAGCAGGTTCTGGAGCAGCTTCCTCAGCAACAGGTTCTGGTTCAGAGCCCAATGAAGCGATCGACTCAATTGATTCATCATCAGATAACATCTCCTTTGAGGATGTAGGTTCATCCATCGCTTCATCTTCAAATCCGGATTCTTCCTTTTGATCCATCTCGAGAGGTTTGACATCATCATCCCACAGCGAATCGGATTCAACACCGCCCATTGCAGAAGAGCCGGCTGTTCCTTCCAGCGCTTCATCCATAGCCGCTGAACTTGGCAACGCTCCACCATACTCCTTCTTGACCGTGGCAACCTTTCGTCGAGACATGATCATGCCAACGACGACGATGACAACCGTCAGTCCACCGAAGATGGCCCCTCCATAGACGAGTGCATCGGTCATTGCTTCGCTCTCATACCATGCTTTGTCCGATGTTGTCGATGTTGTATCGCTCGTATTCCAGGCGCTGAAGCTCAAGGCGGTTTCGTTTGCAGCGATTTGATCGGCTACGTACTGAACATATGCAGGCGTTCTCCATCCTTGGCAAACGTCACGAACGTCCGTGAAGTCAAGGTTGCAATGATCTTGTTCGGTTTGGACACGAGCATCATCATCGTTGTAATCGGCGTTGGCACCTACACCATCTCGATCGATGTCGAGGTGCTCATCAGGGAATTCATCCATGCCGTTGGATTCAGAAGCATCGGCCCATCCATCACCATCTTTGTCTTCGCATCCATGCGAAGGAAGTTCTGTGTTCTGTTGCGGGTTCTCTGGGTCAGGGAGCCAAGCTCGTGTCGATGTACCGGCCTTGGTTGGACACTTGTCAGGGTTGGTTCCGAGCGCATTGTCTCCGTACCCATCACCATCGCCATCGACCCATTGGGTTCCATCGGATGGTAGAGCATCGGCTCCTTGAGCGGCGGTCCAGTTCTCATCAGGATCGGAATAGCCGTCCAAATCCCCGTCTGGACATCCATAACGGTCTTCAGTTGAGAAGCCATTGACGGTTGGACAGCCATCCGGTGTCGTTCCCGATGGGTTGTCTCCGTAACCGTCTCGGTCAGTGTCGGCCCATTGTGAAGCATCTAGTGGATACGCATCGCCATCAACACCATCGCTGTTGTCTCCGTATCCGTCACCATCTGAATCGATGGTTTGGTCACCGTTTGATGGGAACATGTCGGTGTTGTCACCAACGCCATCACCGTCTGAATCGACGGATTCATCAGCAGAATTTGGAAACTCATCCGTGTTATCGCCAACACCATCGCCATCGCTGTCCATCGTTTCGGTTGGATCGCTTGGGAACGCATCCAACGCATCCGTCACACCGTCACCATCGCTGTCAATGTCGAAGAGATGGACGCGAGTCGTGGAAGAGAATCCCGAAATGATGTAGATTTCACCGTTCGATCCTTTGAGAGAACCGATGACCTTTCCACTTGTATCGTAGGTGTTTCCTTCTGTGAATGTCGTTGTGGACACTTCGATGATTTCACCGGATTGTGTTCCGACATGATAGGTTGCGAAATCCATTTGTTTGAGATAAACAATTTGTGCTGGAGAAGAGAGCGTCATCACTTCGTACGTATAGTCGCTCAAGTTGTAGCGATAGAAGTCACCGCCAGCCGTACCAACCAACAAACGGCCATCAGCATCCAGAGCAATCACATTGACTGCTGAAGTCATATCGGTCAGTTGCTGAATGAGTGTCCCTGCATTGGATGTGATCTTCAAACGGTTATCGTAGCCCCCAGTCAGGATTTCGCCAGTTGGAGTGATGAGCATGGTTTTCATTCCACCCGAGTGCGCGCTGGTCGAGATACCGGATGGAACACCTCCGGACCACTCATCGGCTCGACGCTGTCCAGCAAAGTATCCAAGCCACATGTCACCATCGTTGTCCCAATCAACAGCGTTCACTGGGTTGCTGGTGTTGAGATATTGCATGATGACTTGTTGTTGCATCTGAACGATGACGACACCGGAGTTGTGGGCAACAGCGACCAAGTTCTCACCGTCGTCAATGGTCGCAGAGTTGGCAGTGACGTTGAGATCAAGCTCCCAAACGACCGAGTGTGTCCCCGCTTCGAAGTTGTTGACACTCAACATACCGCTACCGGTTACCATCATGATTTTACCATCGTTCATCTGTTCCCAAGCAACGACTTTTTCGCTCATACTCTCGGTTTGACCAGCATCAACAAGATTGGCTGATACAGGCAACACCGGAAGGAGAAGGTGTGTTAGAAGCAAGCACAGAACAATACTGGCCGTGGTTCGCATAGCCGAGCGATACCGTTCGGAATTATCAAACAGACGCATAGATGTCCAATCAAGATTCATCTGAGGACGGCTTCTCGCCCTTCTTTGAACTTGGTGGTGATCCGCGTTGTTTCTTTGGAACCATTTGCCGTACTGGAGTGATGGTTGCCGTCTTGACTTCCTTCGGTTGGGTTGAGAGCGGGGTCAAGCGTTGTACTGGCCGAAGTGTTGCGGTTTCGGGTGCCTCTTCTTCCTCGACAGATTCCTTTGCAACAACATTCAATGCAGTCAGTGTGCCTCGAACCGGTCGGAGCGTAGCCGTTTCTGTTTCAGCCTCGACGATGTCTTCGACAACCTCCTCCATGACCTCTTCCACTTCTGTGAGGTCTCGCTTTGAAATTCGAGCCTCATCATCGCTGGTTCCGAATTGGCCATCATCACCAGGAGTGATGCTGACTTCGACCGCACCGACAGGTACGACGATCTCCTCAGCGGGGAGCTCCTGGGTCGGTTGAACAACTGGAGCCTGTGTTGGTGGTTGAATTGGCATTCGAACCTGACGCTCAATTGGCTTTGGTAGTGCTGCTGGTTGTGCTGAGCCGATTGGAGCCTTGACCGGCCGGAGGGTCGGTGCTTGACCGAGTGGCTTTGCACCACCCATTGGAGCACGCATTCCAGCCAAGCCCATACCTTGGCCTTCCATGTTGCCTCCAAGCGTTCGCGTCATGCCGCTCATAGCAGGTGCACGTGCACCGAGTGTGGATGGGTCTTGGCCCATCGGCATGGAAGCAGGTGCTTGACCAGAGATGGATTGCATCCACTTCTGACGCTTTTCGGCACGCGTATCGGTCTGTTGCAGGTCAGCAAACTCTTGCTCACGACTCTTGAGTTCAGCTTCTGAACTGTCGATTTCACCTTGTATCTGTGATGTAATTGCATCTCGCATCTTCGTTTCTGCCATTTCACGGAAGGAATCCATCTTCTCAGCAAGACTGTTGAGACGGTCACGAACTTCCGCACGCTTGAGACCAAGTTGTGCTTCAATTTCTGCACGAATGGATGCCTCTCGCTTGCGGACATCGATGAGTGCCTTGTTGCGCATGATCTCTTCACGCTTGTCGAGTTGACGCTCGAGCTGAACGGCAATTTCTTCTTGCTTGCGGATTCGGAAGGCTGCGAGGCGCTCTTCCATATCGACCTCGAGTTCGAGGGCCGTCTCTTCCTTGAGGAGGTCAAGATCTGTTTCGAAGGTCAAACGCTCGTTACGAAGTTGTCCATCCAACTCAGCCATGATGGCCTTGCGAGCTGCCGTTTCACGTGACTGGAACTCGATTTCAAGACGTTCAGCCCAATCGGTTCGCTTGGCTTCGTATTGTTCTTCAAGTTGGCCACGTAGTTCGGTTTCACGCTCAAAGCGGAAGCGAGCAAGACGGTTTTGGATTTCAGCCTCACGAGTGTTGCGATAGGATGTGAACTCCTCATCGGATCGTCGTGCAAGTTCAGCCTCAAGTTCGGTCTTGAGTACCTTGGAGATATCATCAACAGCCTTGGAGAAAGTGATGTCGTACTTCTCCTTAAGTCGACCTTTTCGCTCGCTTAATCGTTCGGAATGGGTTGCTTCGAGTTGCTTCTGGATTTCAACACGAAGCTCATCTCGACGTCGAGCGATGGCAAGTTCAACATCCTCTCGCATGCGTTCTTCCAAGTCGTCCGTCTCTTGACGAAGTTGAACTTCAAGTTCTTGCTGCAATTGTTGAGCAATGTCTTCCTCAAGTCGTAGACTGCGACGATCGTATTCTGCACGAAGACGTGCCTCACGGTGCTGGAGTCGGTTGCGTAGTTGCTGCTCAAGGCGTGTACGGATACCACGTCGGAGTTGCTCTTCTCGCTCAGCCAGACGGGCATTATGACCTTCTTCCAAGATTTCAATTTCCTTGTTTTCCATTTCGACGAAACGGGCTTCCATTTCTTTTTCGATGTCTGCCTCAAGTTCGCGAATCTTTCGCTGAAGGCGTTGATTGTATTCGAGTGCAAGTCGCTCCTTTTGCAAAGCGAGACGTCGACGGTGCTCGTCTTGAAGTTGGACTTCAATCGACTGCTTGATGGTCTCTTTGTGCTCTTCGAGACGACGGTCATGCTCGTGCTCGAGTTGATTCTGGAGAGTGGAGATTTCACGGCTTAATCGAAGATCGAGCTGTTCACGCATGCGTGTTTCCTCGGAAGCAAGAGCGGATCGTTCCATCTCGGCCAGTTCGACTTCCATCTCCGAACGCATTTCTTTTTCGAGGGCATCGAGGGTGAGTTCGTGTTGAACAGCAAGATCGTTAACAATAGCATCCTGCATGGCTGCAACACGCTCTGAGATCGCTTGTTGGCGAAGTCGACGTTCTCGTCGAATATCGGCTCGCATACGCTCTTCTTCTCGGAAGCGAGCGCTTGTCAGAAGAGCCTGGTCGGTCGAAACCTTTGGTGAAGAAGTGAATTGGTTGCGAAGGGCAGCAAGGCTGAGACGGTCAGCGTTGGCACGCTTCTTTCGAGCAGCGTCCAAAGCATCATCCTGCCTGCTCTCGCTAGCACTCATAGCATCCCATCCGGGTGTATATCGACCTTTCTTCCTACATAAGGTGCGCGACGTTCATCATGAACAAAAGCGCGATTTAGAGACGGTTTTTGCTTACGCAATCAGGCTTCTTCATCATGCCCAACTTCTGGCGGTTGTGGCTTGACAATGTAGTAGATGGCGAACAAACCCGATGAAAAGAACAACCAACCAGCAGGAGCAATATCGCCACCAAGTTCGAGACTTACATCGGAAGCACCGGTACGAATGAGAGCCCACGTAATAGCAGTGAGGAGACAAATCATTTGGATGATGGACAATTTCATGTCCAATCCACCTTTGAGTTTTGACAGACGACGTTCGGAGATCATTAATGCTCCTGAAATGAACATGATGGGGAGAATGACGACGTCGAGTCCTGGTGTCGCATGGCAGGCGTAATCGACGCCTTCACCGAGACAAATTTCTGCATTCTTGAGGTCGGGTCCAACGTTCAGTAAAGGTTGAAGCCAAACAAAGCCTGCTGCGCTCATCAAAACCATGGCGTTTCCCGGTGATGATAACCCGTGGAAGTAGGGCAGATTGCTTCCCTCTTCATACTGAAAGCGTGCAAGACGAAGCATTCCGGTTGCGATGATCCAGAAACCTGCAATACCCAACGAGATGGTCCAAAGTGGTGTTGCCTCACCCCATCGGCCAAACATGATGAACATCATCAATGCCGGTGCAACACAGAACGAAAGGCAATCCGACATGATGTCAAGAGAGCCTCCAAGCACCCTTTGCTTGGAGTATCTACGGGCGACTGGACCATCGATGATGTCGCCCACTGCTGACAGGAAGATGCAAAGCATGGATGCCCAGATGTATTTTGTTGCCAATCCTTCCGAATACGGGTCGCTGAGTGTATCATCAACGGCAAGAATCAGGAAGAAGATGGACAACGTTCCAAACATGGAGTTTGTGAGCGTGATATAATCTGCAAGCCCAGTCAGCTTGAACGTTGATTTCATGGCAACAACTCAGAAACTCACTTTGAATCCTGTATCGCAAGCAGGACAGGTGATGGTGCGTTGTCCTGGTCGTTGTTTCATTCGCAATCCACGCTGACACGAAGGACATTCAATCTCAACACGGATGACCTTCGCTGCAAGAGTGAACTGTGTGTCACAGCCACCGCATCGTAACTCTGCTGGTCGTTCATCGACTCCTGCAATCAGTACTTTCGAACATGAAGGGCAGGAAAGACGTTCTTTCATCCATTGAGTTCGAGTGGGTTCGTGATCTGTACGAACGTTCGCATCGCACAGTTCACACTGGATTTCACCAAGTTTGGAAGGCAACAATCCATTGCACTTCGGGCACGAAAGAGGCGGAGGAGCAATTCTCGACTCGATGATGAATTCTTCGTCCATGTTGCCCCATCCTGCTTTTTATTTTGGATTGTTCGCTCAATAACCAGAGAATGCTCTCATTCATCATCGTCTTTCTTGACTCCCACAAGAATGATTTTTCCAGGAAGGAAATTCCAAGGAAGATCCAATGGAATGTTGTACTCCTGAGCGAGTTTCTGCACCAATTGCTTGGCTCCAACTTGGCCTCTTGAATCCTTGAGATCAATAGCGTGCACATGCGTCAACTTGGACAATTCATCCAGTGGTGAAGATCTTGCTCCAGCCTCCGATGCACCCATTG
>JBMYNT010000043.1:0-13606 GCA_049598575.1 Candidatus Poseidoniaceae archaeon
CACGTCGCATTATGGCTACCGGATGTTGAGGAAGGTGTCAAAGTACCTGTGATCATGACCATCCATCCGTACTACGATTTTGGTGGAGAAGGTATGCCGGGTGTTGGTGCTGACTCGAATCCAAACACAATTCCAGATGGTGGTGTTGGTCAATGGGTCTACGATACCTTTGTTCCACACGGTTATGCACTTGCTCAAGCGAGTACATTTGGAACAGGAAAATCAACCCATTGTCAAGATGTCAAAGGCCTCGGAGAACAGGTTGGGATTCAAGCCGTCGTCGATTGGCTTGGACAACAAAATTGGTCGAATGGGAACGTTGGACTGATGGGTAAATCCTATGCTGGAACGACCAATTGGGAAGCAGCGCAACAACCAAGCGAGCATCTGAAAACCATTGTACCAATCTCGGGTTCGATTGGTGTCCAGGAAATGTTCTATCGAAACGGGTCGTCTGAAGCACGTGCAATGGGTTACGATGCTGCATATCAGGCTGCAACGGCAGACTTGACGACCGATGATATGCGAGTTTGTTCAGATG
This sequence comes from Candidatus Poseidoniaceae archaeon, assembly GCA_049598575.1. Lineage (GTDB taxonomy): Archaea > Thermoplasmatota > Poseidoniia > Poseidoniales > Poseidoniaceae > MGIIa-L2. Next base: position 542 of record JBMYNT010000043.1, read on the forward strand.
ACCTTATTGGTCCACTCAACCCGTGGTCAACCTATGCTTTTGCTGAGTTTGGTGGTGCTGAATGGAACGATTATTGGGACGAGCGTCGTCATCTTCCAGATGTTCTTGAAAATTATCGTGGAAGCGTCTATCTCGTATGGGGGCTGCAGGACTGGAACGTTGATCCATACCACGCCTTCCCAACCTACCAATTGATGCGAGATGCTGGCATCAATGCTCGAGCAATCGCAGGACAGTGGGCGCACAATTATCCAGATCAACCAGATCGACATAGTGAACTTGGAAGTGGCTACGGGGGCGAGGCCTATCCGAACATGAGTCGTATGGATTGGGCTGTTGAGCTCTATGGTTGGTTCCAATATTATCTCAAGGATATTGGAGAAGAACCTGAACCGATGGTCCAGATTCAAACGCATGATGGGAAGTGGCACGTTGAGGAAACTTGGCCTCCTGAAGATATGGAGTGGCAAGTGGAAGGAATTGGAACCGAATGGAGTGGCGATGGAATTGTTACAGGTCTGGGAGGGTCTGTGACGCTCACGAGCCAAGTCTACGAGGATGGCTTGCATATCTCGGGGTTACCAACATTGCATCTTGATGTATCAACACAGGCATGCAATGGAGGACAAATCTTTGCAACATTGTATGATGATACGCTCAACCTTCGACTTGGTCATGCGACCATGGACCTACGCTACCGAGACGGAGGTTACGATGCAAATCCTGTTGCTCCACTTTCGTCCTATACCATGCTGATGGAATTCAATCCTCTTGACGTCATTGTTCCTGCTGGACATACACTCCGCATCGAATTGACAGAAACTGGTGAGGATTACTTGCCAGGTCCATGCGCAACCAACCCATTGGGTGGATTGTCCATCGATGGTGGAACCATTGGCCTACCACTGATTGACCGTCCCGTTGATCATGAAGCATGGTTCCTTGCTCCACCGTGGTGGGACCAACAACCGATTCCGTCGTGATCAGTCTTCGTCCTCTTCCCAAGGCAGCCATTCTGGCTCTCCTTCGGGACGATACCACCAGTAGCCATCGTCGTCTTGGAACCATTCTGTTCCATCTTCATCGATGGAATAATTCTCGTCGTCTTCAAAGGATTCTTCTTCCTCTTCTTCAACCGCTGTCGGGTCAACAAGTCCCGATTCTTGTGAAATCATTGCTTTCACATTCTGCAATTCGTCTTCTTCATCCGCAAAGACTCGATTCTCAGTTCGAATTGTAGCATGGTGATCGCCAGCTTGGATGGCTTCATCCGAATCAGCATAGAAATCCTCCGTCATTCGTGCCTTGAATTCATCAAATTCATCACGTCCGAAACTACCCGTGAACTCTTTTCCTGATGCTGTCATCAACTCGTCCAAGTTTTTGCGCTTGCCAAGGTTCAATTCTGGAGCATCAGGCGCATCGTTGGCATAAAATGCGTCTTCTTCGGCAAATTTCGGGAACGAACGTCCCTTCGGATCTGCCTCTTCGATGGCTTCGATAACAAGGTCATGCTCGTCTTCGTCAATTTCCTCTTCCTCGTAAGCTGTTCCGACAACATCGACGAGTTTCTTGAGTGCTTTTCCAAGCTTCCGCTCATCATCAGCGTGCTCATTTGCAAGTTTTTCCACTTGCTTGAGAAGACGTTCGTATGGCGTTCCAGTGAGTGCACCGAGAAAACGGCCAAACCCTCCTCGCTTCTTCGCCATGAGAAGGACATACACTCCAGTGTTTTCAAGGATTCTCCTACAAGCGCCCCTTGATGAAGGATGATGCAGTGGAAGGTGCGTGGTCGAAACCTGGTTGGTTGATGCGATGCGTTCCTACAACGCAGAATCGTACTCGATGAGGCATGCCTATGCGGCACAGTTGCACCTTCCCGGACCTGTTTTTCGTGAACTCGTTGTGTGGGCACTTCAGTCACTACCGGATGAAATTCTCGTCGGTCTCGATGTTGACCCAAATCGAAAACACATCGATGAAGTTGAATCTGCCTTCGAAGGTCAAGAACATGTTTCCAACCTCTTTGGAGGTCAAGGCTACGTCATCAAGGAGGCACATGTCGTCAACCGTGGCGATTCCTATTCCGTTCATCACCTACCAGAGGAATGGACCGATGATCTCTTTTCAGGACAACGTGGTTCTCGAGCAGGACGTTTCACACACTGGTTGCATACGCATCCAAATGCTCCTGCGATTCCGAGCGGAGCAGACACAGATGCTGCACAAGAAACCACTGGTGTCGACATGATTCTTGGTCTGCGATTTTCACCAGAAGGACCACTCCCCTGGTTTGATGATGTTGATGGAACGCGTCGTAGTCTAGGGACAGAACACGCACCCAAGACAAAGCGGTCTTGGTTTTCCCGAAAGGAATTGCCTGTTCTTGGCATTGCACCAACAGGGCATTCCATCCACGACATTCAATTGATTGCGTTTCACAAAACGGGCTTGGGCGTTAATGTATTGCTCATCGATGAGAGTGGTTATCCATACGGATGGGACGAATTGATTCAGCCCACAAGTTGATTGTAAATTCGTTCCAATCGTTCTGGATTCACACCCATGTCACCAAGTCCCAAACGGGACTGGGAATGAAGTTCAATGTTGACGGTGTCTTCATCGACTTGTTCGACGGAAACCAAGACATCATCTGGGAACAACCAAAATGGAGTACGTTCGACAAAATGAACGTAATACGAGGAATCCGAAGCATCCTCAACGAGAATATCACAGTCGTACTCAGCAATGTAGTCGGTTAAGTCTGAACGAATGTCTTCCATCGATCGATCGATGAGCGTTGAGCTTCCATCCATTCGATAGTTCGCATTTCCACCAAGATGGGCACAGTTCGCACTGCCTTCTGGACAGGCTTCCATGGAAGAGATGGACTCGTCTTGTGCACCGACAAAAATCCATCCTTGAACCAATATCCAAGGCGATGCAATCAATAGGACCAACAGCAATGCCTTACTTGCAGTAGGATGCATGGAATACCCCGTTTATGGAGTTCCATCCGACTTCCAGCCTCTTAATGCGTAGTATTTCTCCATGCAGGCTTTTTCATCATCATCATCAACAAACGAAACCATGCCTGCTGCAACACCTGCAGGGATGGGTTCCTTACGCAAGCGCCATGAGAGAAGGTCTGCATCCATTGGTTCAACGCCAATCCGATGCCAATGTTCGACATTCCACTTGCGTGCTAAATCCCATTGCAGACTCGCCCTTTGCATCAAGTCGTCCCACGTAGCGTCATCTCCCGTGATCGCATTCCATGCATCCAACATGACCGCATCCGGAGTTGCGCCTTTGGCGAATGCACAGAGAATCATCGAATCTCGAATAACAATGCTGTTCTGACTTTCAATCAATTCTTCCATCAAGTCAACAGCAGAAGCGTTTGGCAAACCCGTTGGTTCCTTGTAGCCAGCACGCATGTGTGAAGCACCCACGTTCGCGGTCATGTAGGCCATGGCGTTTCCTCGCTTTCCACGTGGATCCCATGCAGGTAAATCGAGGCCTTTGCAATGCGCTGTCAACTTGGTTGTAGGATGACCCGTAACGCGCTCAACGTATTCCGAGAACGCTACTGCCCCTGCACCAAGAACGGAAAACAATTCATCGGACCCAGGTTGAGCGTTCGCTAGCATAGCAAGGGCAAGAGGGGGCAATTCAGGAATTCCGAATTGCCACGGAACAACATCACCTTGCTTGTAGCGACCAAAGTCAAACGGAGCATGGAAATGGTCCGACCAGTTCTCTGGTAGCCAACCATGTTCAACCAATTCACACACGATGGAAAGAGCAGCACCGCCAGAGATCGTATCAATGCCAAGTCGATTGCAAGCATCGTTTCCATCCATCACGTCGAGGGAACTGGTCAATCCCAAATTCGAACCGAGCATAGCCAGCGTCTCGTATTCCGGACGGTCAACACGATTCAAATGAACAGGGCGCTTACGAGTCTTCTCTCCATCGACGGTTGGTCGATCAGCGGCTTCGCAAGCGATGGGGCAAGGAGCACAGCAAGCAGATTGTTTTGCATCAGGCAACGATTCGTGCCAATGTTCACCCGACAACTCGTGTGCATCGAGTTTGGTAGTGATGGTGACTGCGGTTCCTTCTGATGGAACAACGCCACCTTGACCACCACTGACCTTCAATTCTGAGAACGCTGGAATCATGGCATTGGTCGAACTGTAATTGGCAGTCGGCATACGACCGTTTGCTGAGGCATAGAGCGGCCCTCGGCTTGTTCCAAACGCATAGAATGGATCACCTGAACGTCGTCGTAGTCCCATTTCTTGGCGCTGAACTTTGACCGCAGATTTGAGGCTGGCTTCACTTGCGAACCGAACATTCTCTTTGGTTGTGGATTTGACGGTGACCGCTTTGAGATTCTTGAAACCAAATGCAGCCCCAGTTCCGCCTCGACCAGCAGCTCTTCGACCAGCCGTGAGTGGGCTTGCAATACGTACGCCATGTTCTCCTGCTGGTCCGATGGAGAGACATTCACCCATACCTTCGAGCGCTTGCTCAACCTGCCAGGTCGTCATTCCCTGCAACTCCGTTGCCTCATGTAGTTCGGCATGACCGTCCACAATCTCAAGTCGACAAAGATGCTCTGAGGCGCCGGTAATGAACAACCCATCCCAACCTGCTTGACGAAGGACGTGTCCGATGTTTCCTCCAATGTAGGTGTCAATGTACACATCGGTAAGAGGTGAACGTGTGACAACGACACCACGACCGGACGAACCGACTGTGCTTGCTTGGTATGGACCCGTCATGAACAGGAGCGGACTAGTTGGGTGTCGGGCAACATCAACTCGATCGAGAACAGGATGCTGGAGTTGCATGGCGGCTTCATAATCGGTTGTATCCCATTCAACGAGCAAGCGCGTTGCAAGGCCTTTGCCACCCATCGACTGAATCAACCATTCGTGTGGAATCTCTTTGGCTTGAACGGTCCCTTTGGTTAAATCAACCCAGAGGACACGTCCAGGGAAACCATCGAAGCGCCAATCGAGCAGCATAACATCACCCCATTGTTCGCTTCCAGACACCATTCTGCAGTTCGTACATCATCGGAACGCCTGTTGGGACTTCCAATCCAAGGACTTCTTCCTTGCTCAAGCCTTCAAGGTGCATGATGATGCTTCGAAGAGAGTTTCCATGAGCTGCAACAAAGAGATGCTTCCCTTCCTCGTAAGCTGGTAAGAGAACGGATTCCAAGTATGGAATCGTTCGTGCAGCCGTCAATTCAAGACTCTCCCCGTTTGGAGGAGGAATATCGTAAGAGCGACGCCAGATCTTGACTTGTTCGTCACCGAACTTGTCACGTGTGGCTTGTTTATTCATCCCTTGAAGATCACCATACATGCGTTCGTTCAATTGCCATGAAACGTAGACTGGAAGAATGTTGGAAGCGGCTGCATCTTCATGCATCTGCGACCATTCAACCATCTTCTGCTCGTTTCCACTCATTTGTTCTCCAGAATCAGCGTATTGCATAACCGGCGTCTTGCCACTGTTGTGCTGACTCAACGCCAACATGGCCGTCATTTGCGCACGGATCAACGTCGATGTGTGCACCTCATCGATTTGCACATCGGCCAGCTTCTGTCCACCAGCAAGCGCCTCATCAATACCAACTTGCGTCAACGGAACATCGACCCAACCTGTAAACAAGTTCGCAGCATTCCACATCGACTGACCGTGTCGCATCAAGATGAGTGAGGCCATGAACATCCCACTCGTCGGTGGTGCATCAAGGCTACGACATAAAGAGAACATCTATACGCCGATGGATGATGGTACAATCATGAACTTCTCAATCGAGGAATGGGACAAAATCAGCGAATGTTTTGTCGAGATGTTCCAAGGATTAGGAAGCATCGAAACTTCTGAAGAGATGTTACAATTCACTTCAATTGAACCATACGTCGCTACAGGCATTTCTCTCTCAAGACAAGGTAAGATGGCAGCAAACATGCCACTGCACAGTCTTGATTCAACATTCAATCGAGTTCAATTCGACAATTCACTTGATTCTCTAACCCTTATTGGAGAAACATTTAGTTACACGTACCGAATTCCTACTGAATTACTTGAACGCAAGTCTGCAAAATAGATGCCTTGCTGAGGATTACTTTACTGTTTTCGATTGAGGTAATCTTCACCGTAATACATCCACTGTTCCATGGTCCAACCGGCTGGCAACCCTTCAGGAGGAAGCGGCGGCGCACTAGGTAGTGGTTGCGGAATTGGCGGTGCTACGAAACCAAGCTCATGTTCTGATGTTGTCTTCCTTCGCATGATGGCGAACATGAGGAATACGAGAACAAGGATCCCTATACCAAGACCGAGGAGCGTGAAGTCGTTGTCTTCTGGTGCTTCTTCTGAAGCGAGATACTTCGATGCATCGTTTGGATATGCATCGGTTTGATCCGACCAGCCATCACCATCAGAATCCAGACATCCTATGAAATCGAGAGTGGATGTACCAAAGGTTTCGGGACAATCATCGGAGAGATTTGTGCCCTGTTGGTCGGCATAGCCATCATCGTCCAAATCCGACCAGAATCGAGCATCGTTCACGTATGCATCAGAACGGTCTTCCCAACCATCTCCATCGGCATCAGGACATCCATAGCGATCAACCGAGGAAAGACCGTAGATTTCTGGACAACTATCAGCGAGAACTCCTTCCGCATTGTCACCGTAACCATCACCATCAGCATCGCTGTATTGTGTTGGTTCTTGAGGGAAGTCATCGTTCAAATCCGACCATCCATCATCATCTGAATCCAGGCATCCGAACAAGTCCTCTGTTGATGTACCAGAAACACCGATACAATTGTCCCCTTGATAACCATCTGTGGCATCTCCAAACCCATCACCATCCTCATCAGAATGTTGAGTAACCTCGTTCGGGAATGCATCGATGAGATTGGACCAACCATCGCCATCCGCATCTGGACATCCAAAGGTGTCTTGTGTCGATTGTCCTGCTTCATCTACACATCCATCTGCCTCGATACCATTTGGATTATCACCGTATCCGTCACCATCTGAATCCAACCACTGTGTCGACTCTGTCGGGAACACATCGATGGAATCGCTGTACCCATCTGAATCGTAATCGCTGCAACCGAGTACTAAACCGAGCGAACTTGTTCCTGCATCCAAAGGACAGGCGTCAACCTCGTCAGCGAAACCATCGTTGTCGTCGTCTGTATCTTCAGTATCATCTTCACAGCCATCCCCATCAACGTCGTTTTGATTGTTCGAGAAGAAACCGAGAGAACTTTGTGGGCAGAGATCGACGCTGGCAGTTGACGGTGTACAGGCCCAAGAGCTGCTCAGTTCGCTTGCATCGCAAACTCTGTCGTTGTCATCATCAACGTCCTCTAAGATATCTTGGCATCCATCCGCATCGTAATCCGTCGAGGCCGATGAGGTCCATCCTAAATCACCTGCTGAGCAAAGGTCGGAAGCATCAACGACGCCATCGTTGTCGTCATCTGTGTCTTCCGTAGCATCTCGACAACCATCTCCATCATGATCGTTCAGCATCGTTGAGGTCCAGTCGAGTTGCCCGCGAACGCACTGGTCGTCGACATCGAGAATCGAATCGTTGTCATCGTCATCATCGCAGACATCACCCATGGAATCGTTGTCAAAATTGGCTTGCAGTGGATTTGCAATGCTGGGGCAGTTGTCAACTCCATCGCCAACACCATCACCGTCTTCATCGGTATATGGATCGATTCGAACAACCTCATCCTGACCGTTATCGACGTAGTAGAGGTGTCCGTTTGGTCCAACCTCCAATCCCATGATGGACGTAGCAGTCGTTTGGATTTCATCGAGTTCAACAGCGCTCTTTCCATCGGATGCTAGTTCGTAGGCGACAATCTTTCCATTCCCGTTCTCGGAAACAAAGAGTTGACCATCAGCCAGGGCGATACCTGAAGGCAGGTTGAGTCCTGTTGCCAAAACACCCCACTCAACATCGGTGATTTCTGAGTACTCAGCAAGTGGCTCAAGTCGTGATGCATCGTCCATGATGTCGGTTGATGTGGTCGTTGCATCGTCCGTATTGACCCACAAGACGCGATTTGCACCAGCATCAGCGATGTACAGAATACCGTTTGATTTGTCCATCACCATGTGTCCAGGAACGCCATAGAAATGCGTTAGAACAACTTCAGAATACCGTCTTACAACAGCATCGGAATGGTCGTCCTCACCCGTATCATGATCCTCTTTGAAGTCGTATCGAACCAATTCACCATAGTAACCATCGTTGTACCAGTAGACGTTGTCGTAATCATGAGCAATACCAACGCCAAACGGTGATTCGTGATTCATATCGATGTGGCTTCCGAGAAGTCCATTCCCATTGTTTTGGTTTTCAACAGCGAAGTGATTCAAGGACGATGGCCACAGTGTTGGACCCATGAAGTAATTCGCAGGTGCCTGTCCACAGTACGTATTTCCAGTCTCTTGAGCAGAACCCCATTGCCAATCAAACTCAGGATGATATGCTCCGAACGAAATCGCACTCACTTCTTCCAAGAAGTGGTTCCTGTGTGAATCGGCTCGATTTTGAGAGGTTTGATTGGCAAGCCCTGTGTTTTCGATGATGGAGATGCTATCTGTAGCACGATTTGCAATCCACAATTCATTGGCTCGGCCAGGGTGGAATTCCAAATCTCGGGGATCGTTGAGATAATCGGTTGAGTCGGCAATCACAACTTCATTGAAGCCAACACCGAACTTTTCGACAATTTCTGCATCGCCAGATTCTTCGGCCACAGAGAGATGCGTTGGGAGGGAAAAGAGGAGCAACAAGACTGTCAAAACAACGGTTTGTTTCCTCAGCATAACTAGACCTCCGATTTCACACATATGATATGTTGCCAGAGCAGTGCGACACTACTTTGCCTTCCAACCCATAAGAGTCTATTCGGACTCATCGACTGTCGAATCATGAAGACTGAGGCGTAGAACACACGCAGCCAATGCTGCAGACAGAATAAACAGAGCAGCACCCGTATACCCAGGAATACCGATACCTACCCGAATCACAACGGTCGAGAGAATGAATCCAGTGTTTCGAGCAAGTTGAGGGAAGTCCGTGATGTGTTTGTACGAAACCAAGAGAATAATGATGTCAGAAACGATGAGCCACGTAAAGAAATCAGAGAAGAACACTGTTCGGCTAAGTCCAGTTTCACCATCGAATACACCCAGAGACCAGTTGGTGAAGGAGTACAACGCAACGAGAACGTAGACAAGAACCAGGCCACAAGCCAAGATCTTCTTTTGTTGAACGAAAGCCTGGATTGAAGCATCCTCCTGTCGAAGGACCTTGGAATCCGACGTCTGAGCCCGGAAGTACAAGGCAGTCCCAAAAAGGACAACGAAGGCAACAGCTTCGACTGCAATGAAGGCCACATCAGCATCGATCGTAACGTTGTTTGCACCGCCAATATCGGCCAAATTCTTGAAGATATCACGGACTACAAGGAGCGTAACGACTTCGAATTGTTTGCCAATTGAATTGGAAAACGATTCAGGAATCGCTCGTATCAATTCATACACTTCGTACGCGAGAATGATTGAGAACGGCGTGTAAAGCGCATCAAGATACGAATCAAACAGCGATTTCAAGTCATCAGACTCAATGACCTTGAAATCGTACAAAACACAGCACAGAAGGTGAAGAAGAAAGCCAACGATGGCGAAATTAATCGCCATTCGTCTCAAGAATGCATCGGTTGACGAACCAAGCATTCGCTCGTAGACTGTCTTCGCATTCACAATTTGAGAATCGCTGTGTCGTGTAAATAGGGTTGTTCTTAGGCATCAGAAGATGCATTGGGTGTTCAGGGGTCTTCTTCCATCTTGAGTTTTGATCTCGCAGCTGCAAGGATTTTCTTTTTCTTCTTAGCAGAGCTGTTTGAAGCATCGGCAACGAGGAAAAACATCAGCCAAACGAGACCGAGTAAAAAGAAGACGATACCGACATATTCGAGGCTCTGGATTGAATTTTCTCGTGCCCAGGGTTGGGCAAGCAACCAACCTCCACCAATCAAAGCGAGGCTTATCCTAAGGTGAATTTTGGCGTCGTAGTCATCCTTTTCGTTGTAGTTCACTGATTCTGAAACATCCTTGAAGGCCTTCTTGAGCTTGACATCGTGTGCTTGTGCTTGCGAAAACCCAGCCGTCATCAATATCCCGGCAAGAATGAGCCCAGCAAAACACAGTCCAAGAGCTCCTTCACCACCACTACCTCCTTCGAACATCTCCGATAAACCAACAGTGATGCCAATAAACAAACTTCCTGCTGTGATGAGCGCTGCAGCAAGGAACGATGCCCCCCCAGGATTTTTTACCGTCTCGAGTTCCGTGTAGCGGTCCAAAGCATCCTTTATTTTGTCAAGGTTTGAATCATCCACTTGGTCCGTAGAAGGCCCACTTGCTTCGTCTTCGGGGGTGCCCTCGGAGACGTCATTCTCGGCAAGATCTGAGTTTAACCGAGCATCGGCTTCATCATCATCGCTCATGATTAATATCCAATCTCGAAGGGTTTAGACTTTCTTCATCGCAAGACAGGATACCTTGCAATAGTGATTTATTCTTCATCATCCGATTCAATGCTTGGACCCCTTTGCAGGCGCCATGAAATGTATGTGAGCAATGCAAGAATTCCCGACAATATGCCCAGACCCATCAGAAGTGCAGGGTGATCTGTCAATTGATCATCGCAACTCATTGGATCAGCGTAGCAAGGATGAGTGAAGTATGCATACAGAATGAGCAGAAAGAACACAAGAAGCGGAACCAAAATGACGAGGTTCACGGCAAATATTGCAACCATTCCTTTTCGCTCGTTTCGGTTGAGAGTGATTGTTCCTCCAATCAAGTACGTGATGGCAATTGCAATCATTACGATGTGATAGAGATCAACATAACCATACCAATTCATCAATACAATTGAAAATAAGGCTATAGAGAAAATGATGAAGAAAAGAGCACCGGCCCTCAATCTCAAATCAACATTCGGTTCTTGCACAGTTCAAAATAAGTGGAGCAATTTACAATTCTTGCGACAAATGCTGGCTTCGTCATAACGTATTGAATGCTCTTCGTTCGATTGAAACACGCCTTTAATTGTGGAATTTTCCAAGGACAAATGCAAACAGTTGCAGGTTTTTGGGAATGAATTCGTTCAGTTTGTGGTATCATCCGTTGTACACTGACGGTATTCATGATGAGGCACGGTTCCCAAAATATCGATATCAGAAGCTACTTCAGCGGCTCGAACAATCAGAGCAATTCAATCAAATCACGATTCGAACACCCGAACCCATCTCACGAGATTCGCTCCTTCTCGCTCACGATGCAACGTACGTTGATGCATTTCTTGAGGAAAAATTGGATGAAAAAGAAATGCGAAGAATTGGACTTACTCCCTGGACTCCAAAGATGATTGAACGAACACTTTGCTTGACTGGTGGTGCTGTTGAAGCAACAATCCATGCTGTCAAACATGGAGGCATCACTGGAAACATGGCAGGAGGAACCCATCATGCGCACAGAGATTTTGGATCAGGGTATTGCGTTTTCAACGATCTTGCTATCAGTGCAATGTATGCGATTGAACATCTAGGTGTGAAACGTGTTGCAATTCTGGACTTAGACGTGCACCAAGGCGATGGGACGGCAACAATTCTCTCAAATGAAGAACGAACAAGGACCATTTCTGTCCATTGTTCAACAAACTTTCCTTTCCGTAAATCTGTGAGTGATTTTGACCTACCCATCGAACCAAATTCAGGCGATGTAGCGTACATGGAAAAAGTCCAGGAAGCTGTCAACCTCTGTCTTGAGTTCGAACCTGATCTTGTCTTGTATCAAGCAGGAGTTGATGGACTCGAACACGACCATCTCGGAAAACTCAACGTTACAAGAGAAGGAATGCGGACGAGAAATCAGTACGTGTTTGAGGAGATGCTGAACCAGAGAATTCCAACGGTCATCTTCATGGGTGGAGGTTATTCAAAACCGATTGAACACACAATCGATGCATTCTACGATTTGTTCATTGATGCGTCCATTTGGAATGAGTGTTGGACGAGCACCTAGAACGACACTTGGACTAGGTATCAGAAGATGAGAGGTAGAACAGCAAACAAAACCAACGGCGATATTGCCATTCCTAAATCTCGGATGAACAGAATCAACAGTGACTTTGTGCTTGTTTGAGCAACTTTGTCGAATTCTTCTTGCATCTTCTCATCGATGATATCCGATACCTTTCCAGCTCCCGCTCTAGCAGCTTCAATTGCTGCTCCTACGGCTACCGAAGTCAATAGGCCTGCAGGACTTAACTTTCTCATTTTCAAAGCCCTGAGGCCCCACATCTTTGCGCTTCGTTTACCAACTCGTGAGGCTGCATCCATCGCTGTCGTTTCCTCTCCGTCCTCAGTTTCTTTCTTTGAAAATCGCCTGAAGAATCGACGTGTCTTGATTCCCACATCTGCGATTTTCTTCAATTTGTCAACGTCATATCGATCAACGGATATCAACATCCTTCGGACCCGTAGAATCCTGAATGCATCGAAAACAATCCACAAAGAAAAGAACGCTAAGAGAATCAGGAATCCCAGGAAACCCGCCTCTCCCCACGTGCTCCAGCCGATTGGATCGAACTTCATTCTGAAAAGAATGACCGTCAGTGGCGGTAAGATGAACGCCAGAGATTCATTGAGAACCAATATCGACAGCCCTCTGATCGGGAGCTCTCGTAATTGCCGTATTGCCCAACCACTGTGTGGTGCGAACTTTTTGATGACTCGATACAATGGCCTTGTCAACAACATAGTTCTGAACAAGAACGGCAACCAAATCAATACAAGAACATACAATTCCCAGGGTCCCTCTGGAGGGAAAGACGGGATTTGCAGTGGGTCAGACACAATTGTCCATCCCCCTGTGCTTCATGAATAAATCGTCGAATTCATTCCTTCTTGAACATGTTCTTCATGC
>JBMYNT010000044.1:0-13601 GCA_049598575.1 Candidatus Poseidoniaceae archaeon
TTTTCGGTTCCTTGACCGCTGAGCGTGAACGGCCCGGAGTCGTTCACTGTACGGGACCATTGGTCTTCTGGGCTGTTGAGAATAGCCGGATAAATCAGGTCCGGCTCTTGGACACCTGAGACTGTCAAACTGACAGGGCGTTCACCGGTACCTTCGTGCATAACGACGAACGGAAGCGAGAGGCCTGTTTCATTTCGAACATCCATTTCCACAGTTGCGGCTGCATCTCTGTCAGCCGTTGATTGAGGGATACTACCATCCTCGTTCAGGAAGACCACTCTCAATCCTTGGGCTGTAACTTCGATGTTCACATCGAGCACGTTGTTGTCTGTACCACTTACGCCGTCGTTCAACTCAGGGACCTGATTGTTCGTGTCAAGAGAAAGTCGTAGCGTATGGATTCCCGTCGTGCTAAATTGCGTGAAGAACGAAACGGAATCGAGTTCACCGCCTTCAAGTGATGAACGATTCGAATCATAGAGAATGGAGCCTTCTGTCACATCTTCTACTTGAATTCGGTACGCACCCGATGCAAGTGTACCTTGGTTGTGCCAAGCGAGGGAAACCGAGACCAAGTCTCCGACAAGCGGAGTGAAGGACGATGGAAGAATACTGTTTCCAAAGGTCGTCAAATCTGCCTTAGGGATGAGTGTGGCGTCTGCTGCCAACACTACACTAAAGCGTTGGCTGCTTCCACCTCGATGTTCGACCATAATCATCCATTCACCGGTTTGCGTGCTCGTACCAGCTGGAAGACGTATGCGCTCGATGTTGTTGAGATCATCAGCAGATCCACCTGATACTGAAGCCCCGTTGACGAAGTTGTTACCGAGGTAGGTAGTGCCATCTGGTGCTTGCAGAACAAGATCGAGATCGTTCATGAGTCGTGATTCGGACTGAGGTGCATTGGCACTCCCTTCAACATCGCTCCAAGCGAGCGTGAGGTCGACACCTTTTGATGCATCCATGTCGAAAGAATAGAGCATTGAAAAGCCCGCACGCAGTTCGCGAGCATCATCGTGGAACACGTCCAAATCGGTTCCGGCGTAACTCGGAGCAAGACTGTTTTCGAGGTCGATTTGCCCCCAACCTTCGTTGCTGTTTGGAATATCAGGCGTTCCGAGGTCTTCAGCCCCGTTCACAAGGGTTGCTTTGATCAGGCTTGCAGAGGGCTTGTTAATTCCAGCAACCTCACGGAGATATTCACGTACAAGCGCTGCAGAACCGCTGGCTACTGCGGTTGCTTGAGATGTACCGCTCAACTCCATGTACATCGAGCGGGTATTGCTGTGTGTCCCGGTTGCGCAAACCGATCCGACAACACTCTTCGCTTCCTCAGCCCTTGCAGAACAAATGCCTTCTCCGGGAGCAACAAGGTCAGGCTTGATTCTCCCATCGAGCGTAGGACCCTGCGAAGAGGAAGCACTGACACTACCGTTGTTGCTTGAACCAACCGAGAGGACGTTCTTTGCCGTACCAGGGGCAGTCACTTTTGATGCACCTGAAGCGCCGTTATCACCCACAGAAAAGACAGGAAGCAAATATTGGTTGTTTGAAACATACTGATCAGCAGATCGGGAATCTGCGGTATAGAATCCAAAGTTTCCGTTCGAACCCCAAGCATTGACTGCAATTCGGGCGGTCTTGAGTTCAGCATCAGAAAGGAGGTCATAGATGGAACCTTGACGTCCAAAGTAACCTGTTGGGTCGTGTTCAAGAGCGTACATCACGAGATTGGCTTCAGGTGCGACACCGGTTGTCGATGCATCTCCGCTGCCGTCACCAAGAACTGTCATCACAATGTGAGTTCCATGTCCGCTGTTGCTGTCAACAGGAGACGAATCGAGTCCGTATTGTGTATTGATAGCAGCAATGCGTCCGAGGACATCTGGATGATCGTTATCTAGCCCAGTATCCATGACAGCAATCGTCTCTCCAGAACCGTCGAGTCCGAGCGAAGACGTTGCACGAATGGCAACTGCACCAACTTCTGTTGCAGCCAAGTTGTTGTGGAGTTGGAGATCGTAGGCTTTTGCGACAAAGAGGACATCGTCATGTGCGGCGATTCGTCGTAGTTCTTGCGCATTGAGGCCATGCTCGAAAACAGCTTCGCACATATCCAACGAACACCATGACGAGGAAGCACCGTTTTGGACAAAGTGAGTTGTGAGCGTGGCTACGTTCGTAGATTCAATGTCTCCCGCAACGGTGATTTGAACAAGGCGTGCACCCATTGCATCGTTTGTTGTACGCATGTATGGTGCATAAGCCCCCATCCAGCGAACGTTATCATCCGATGAAATTGATGCAATCTGGGATGCATCGTGTACACGCACGATGTATACGCCTTGGCTTTGGCGTTCAAGGACCTTAATGTCGTATTTATCTTCAAACTCGTTCATGATGGATGCATCGTTGAGTTTGAGTTGAACAAGATAAAGCGATGTTGAAAATGAGGCGCCCCAAGCGGAATTGAGGTGGCTCAAATCTGTGAATTGAGGATCAAATGAGAACCCTGCAAGGTGTATGGTTGAATCTACTGTTTTGATAGCAACGGAGCGAGTAGAGACCGGTTGAATGGGCATCCAATTCGAATCAGTGGACTCGACTACCTTGGTTTCTGCGATGGTCTCCGGCGACGATGATGCCACCGGAAATGCCAACGAAAGGAGGAAGATGGACAGCAGGAGGAAACACCTGCGGCGTAGATGCATAGTTACCGGACCCCAATTGGGTTTTTGAGGGTGCGCCTTTTTTGACTACAATCCATTGTAAGCAGCAATGGCATCATCGGTCTTCTTGACCGAGACTTTCCAATCGGTTTCGAGGCCCATAAGTGCTCGAATCGCATCAACGTTCTCAGGAATAACATCGGACTCTTGGTGAATGGCTTGGAAGTAGTAGAGTGAATTTCCGTCAAGTTTGACCCCATCTTCCCAGACAAAGATTTCGTGCAAATCGCCCCACTTACGGCCGATGTCTCTTGAGAATTCCATCACTTCAGCCGTGGTCGTAATACCTGTTTCAGCACCGTTCATAATCAACACACGAGGCTGTTGCGACCACAATTCAAGAACGGATTCTGTGCTCATTCCGTGTCCTTCTGGCAACGTAGCAACGATGGCATGAACGTGCATAATGGTCGTAGGAACAGCGACAGCCAATGAGTTGATCTCAATTTCTGGGCGAATGGTCATGACATCAGGACCATGGTGACTCGGTACTTTGAGGACAGGCTTGATGGCATTGATTGGCCCTTTGCTGGAATCGCCAGGGTCAGCAGCTCTGCGAATCATTGTACACTCGACTGAGAGGGAACCGCATGCATGAAGCAAGGGGACCAAGGTTCTCGAAAGACCGGTCGTATTGCATGAAACGACACGAGTGCCTTCGACGTTCAAGTTTTCTGAATGGTTACCGCTGGAGGTGTAGGACATACCGGTCATAGCGTGCTTTTCGCCACCTTGGAAAATCCACTTAACACCGGCCTTTTGGTAGAGTTCCTTGTTTTGAGCACCAACTTTTCCTGGTGAACAATCGACAACGATGTCGGCGACAGAGAGCAGATCGGTCAAACCCCCTTTGCAGTCGTAACCTGCAGGACCAAATGCAGCGATTTTGTCTTCCGCATCGTACGTGCAATACAGAGGATACCCTTTACGGACTGCGAGGTCACAACCGAAGGATGGCCTCGTTTTTGTGACGCCGATAATTTCCATATCGTCTTGTGCATCGATTGCGTCTGCAACACGCTTTCCGATTGTCCCGTATCCGTTGATTGCGACCTTAACGACCATACTGCTCAACATCGTGGCAAGGCTGAACATCCATAAACAGTTCGTGCGGCATTAATGCAACGCGAATTCATGTTTGAACACATCCGCAAGGAGAGGGTATTTGACCGACATCGGACACCGTTGAACCATGGCGGGACGAGGAGATGTTTTTGAGCGCTCCATGAGCATCAACGCAAAGTTCCTTCCACGACTTCAAGCAGCTGTAGAACAAAATGCTCTGCTCCGAATTGGCTGGACCGGTTCCGGTGAAGAAGTTCCAAAAAATGGCGAGATTGGATTGTGTCCAGCCATGCCTGAAGGAGCCAGAATTCGTGCGTTAGGAAAACTCGGCTCATGGACCAGTTCCTTTGGCATCGGAGGCTCATTTGATATTGAAGGAGAAGCAGGTTCATTCTTTGGTGCTTACAACCAAGGAAGCAAACTCTCGTCATCAGGATACATTGGTCGTTGTGCAGGATTCATGATGCAAGGTGGAAGCATCACCGGGCAAGATGGTAGTGGCGATGATCTTGGAATGTTCATGAGCGATGGGTTGATCGCCGTCAAAGGTGATGTCGGCCAACGCATAGGAAACGGCATGACGGGTGGTATCATCGTCGTCCAAGGCGATGTTGGGAACAACGCAGGGTGTGGTATGAAAGGCGGCATGGTCATCATTGAAGGTCGCTGTCCAACACCACCTCAAGGAACACAACTTCGTCCTTTGACCTCAAAAGAGTTGAAGGACATCAACTCAATGATAGAGATTCACGGCATGACATTGAGCAACGATGCATTTTGTCTCGAATCAAACAACAGCATCGAATACCACATCGACGGTTCAACCGTTTCTTCTGGTGATCTCTCGAGTATCGCCATCACACCGATGGATGAAGCACCACTGATCGAAAACCACGATGTTGATACTGCAGCGCTCATTCATGGCGCGGACGAAGATGCCTTGCCAATCCTCCTCCCACTCCCTGTTCTACCGTACGTCCCTGATGGCAGCGTTTTGGCTGTCGAGCCAAATTCAACAGGGCGTTTGTCGTACATTCAAACACAACCATTCCTTGTTGAGGAACAACCACGCCCAATCGACGTTCTCTACTTGAACCTACGAAGCTTGGTCAACCTCCCTGCGAATTCAAGTTCTGTCGCAGGTGCCTGCTTGGACTTTGACAGCCTCCCTTCAATGACCGATGAGGAACTCGATGGCTTGCTCGTCGTTCTCCGCACGTTGCTCACAGCTGAAGCGCCCATTTTAGCTTGTCAAGGAATCTCGAGAATCCAGGCACATCACAAGCGTGCTGTTTACCACAACATTCAGGTTGCTGTTTCACGGATTGAGGATGGAACAGGTGTTCCAGAGGCTGCAACACTGCCAATCATTGGTCGTTCTGTCAAAACCAATCTTGAGACCACAGAGACTACAGCGGCTCTTGAATTTGGATTCACGTGTGATGCGCATGATATTATTGTCGCACGATGCGCAGGTGCACAATTTGTGGTCACACAACCACCTGTCCTTGAGAGAGAAGATATGGAGTTCTGGCTTCAAGGCCTTTCCATCGATATGATGCGTATCCTCCGTACTCTCGGGCTAGAGTCCATCGATCAGGTTCAACGGGCGCATCTCCGTGCCCTCGATTACGATACTGCTGCTATCAGTGGTTTGCGTATGGTCGGCTATGAACGACCACTTCCGCATTGGTTTGCACGGTGAGGTGAAGAGATGCCAACCATATCTGTTGACCAAAACCTGCTCGCATCCCTGCTTTCTAAGCACGGATGTCAGCACGATATTGATGACGTTGACCATCGTCTTCCATTGCTCGGCACAGACATTGACCGTTGTGATATGGAAACCCTCGACATCGAGATTTTCCCAAATCGACCAGACCTTCTCAGTGCAGAAACACTCAGTCTCGCCATGCGAGGATTTCTTCACAATCAAGTCACGCTCCAAGACGAGTCGTTGAATGAGAGTGGTATCGCTATGACGGTTGAAGCTGAACTAGCAAACATTCGTCCAGTGATTCTAGGAGCAGTTGTTCGTGGACTCGAGATGGAGAGTGATGAAGAAATGGACGCCTTCATCAAACAATTGATGGATCATCAAGAAAAACTCCACTTCGCTCTTGGTCGAGGACGCCGACGTGCTAGCATTGGCGTGCACGACCTCTCAACGCTTCACCCTCCGTTCACGGTGAAGGCTGTTGATCGAAACCACGCATTTGTTCCTTTGGCAATGGAGAATCCAATGACCATCGATGAGATTCTTTCATCTCATCCAAAAGGGGTTGATTATGCTCACTTATTGGAAGGCATGGAGATGGTGCCCATCATCGAAGATGCGAACGGTTCTGTTCTTTCGTTCCCACCGATTATCAATGGTGCACACACGACCGTTCAATCTTCGACTCGTGACCTGTTCATCGATGTAACTGGATGGGATCGTCGAGCCTGTGAATCGTGCCTCATGCTCGTCGCACTTCAAGCGAAAGAACGAGGTGGGACCATCGAAACGATTGCTTTGACCGATTGCAAAGGCCAAACGGAAACGCTTCCGAATTGGTCGCCCGTTCATCATCGAGTGCCTGAGCGCCTCGTTAGGACGATTCTTGGACGGGACATGACTGAAGATGAACTCTCAAATGCGATGATTCGAATGGGCGGTCGCTACACTGGTCGCTCTCAAGCTACGTCAGAAGAAATCAGTGATGATGGGGCAATGCAGCACGCAGGCGAGGGAGAAGATATGCTTGGTTTTGATATGCCTCGCTGGCGATTCGACCTCTTGCATCCAGTTGATCTTGTCGAGGATTTGGCGATTGGGCATGGATACGAAGATTTGGGTACCGATGTGCCAAAAGCACCAATGAACGCTCTGCCTCGACCGGATGACCACCTTCGAAGAAGAATTCGAACCTCAATGCAAGGCATGGGCTTCATGCAGATTCAATCGCTTACACTCTCCAACGATGAGGACCAATTCGATAGGATGCGTTGGAAACCGTTCAATGCAATTACACGTATCACCAATCCAATCACAATTGAGCACACCATGATGCGCCATTTCCTTCTCCCAGGCCTACTTCGGTTACTCGCTTCGAATCGTCATCACGACCTGCCGCAATCAGTGTATGAACTTGGAACGGTCGTTCGAGATCATACCAACATGGACAGATTGGCCTTCCTGACCGCTGAACGAAGTGGAGGCTTTGCAGCAATACGAGGTCGAATCCAGGCATTCTTACGTGACATTGGTGCTGAAAACGTTACCATCGAGGCACTTCCTGACAACGAGGGACCTTGGCTCGCTGGACGGGCGGCTCGCGTCCTCATCGGTGAAGAGTGGGTTGGTTGCTTTGGGGAAATTGACCCAGCAATTTCTCAAACATTTGAACTCCTTGTACCACTGAACGGTGCTGAATTCGATGTTGAAGCGCTCAAGTCTGTGATCACAGATCCTGTGTGAGGAACGACATGTGTGGCCGATTCGCATTTCAAGGCGACCAATGGCCCGAGTTGACAGCCGATATTGAACGGCCGATCATCGAACCAAATTACAACATATGTCCTAAGGACAATTCACCTGTGATTCATTACGGTTCGGACGACCTAGCCATTACCTCGATGCAATGGGGCCTTCGCCCTTCTTGGAGCAAAGAGAGCACGATGGAACCGATCAATGCTCGAGTCGAAACGATCGATTCGAAGCCTATGTTTCGTGAAGCTTATCGTCAACGCCGATGCCTAGTTCCTGCCAATGGATGGTATGAATGGAAGACAACGCCGAGAGGAAAGGTTCCGTTCTATCACTCAGGTGCGAATCAGGATGTCTTGCTCATGGCTGGAATTTACGAACATTGGGAAGAAGGAGAACAATCCTTGAACACATTCACAATACTCACTCAAGAATCGACTCCAGAGATTCAACATATCCACCATCGGATGCCTGTGCTCATCGATGAAAGGGAAGCAACTTCGTGGTTGAAAGATTCTCAACAACCTTCCTCAAGCATCACCATCAATGTGCATCCAGTCGGTCGAGAAGTGAATAAAACAACGGCTCAAGGGCCACAACTCATTCGACCGTTACGCACACTGTTCGATTAGACGTATTCCGAATACGATCCGTCAGCGTTCTTCACATATGCTGTAGATTCAAAGGCTCCATCGCTGAGTTTCTTGTAATGATAGCCGTCTGAATGGTGAACCCATTCAAACGCTGGTTCAGTCTCAGGTGTTGACTCAGGAGCCGGCTCATTGCTCACACGGTCGTACTCATCCGCTACATTGCTTGATGCAGTAACCGTTGTTTCTCCTCCACCGAACAAGGCGAGTGCGTCTTTGTATGCAGATTCATTTCGTTCTTCTGATGTGGAGTGCTTCTCAGTGTGCACGTCTTGGCCCTTGCGATAAACAATCGGTGCTGGAGGCGTCTCGTCAATGACTTCCTCTTTTTTGTTGGTCCGCTTGAATGGCCAGAAGGGGGGCATGAAACTCCCTTTCTTGTTGGCTTGATATGTGTTTTGAAGCGGTCCAATCAAATTGCCGCTTGCTTCAAAACCAAAGACTGAGTAGGTCCACTATGGTCCAAAAACGAGCTGTGTTTTTGCTCGTTCTTCTCTTGGCTCTACCCATCAATGCGGTTGCAGATTCACCGAACATTGAATTGACCCCTGCTGAACGCTATGTTGCCTATCCTGGACAGACTGTTCAACAACACATCGACGTCACCTACATAGGGTCGGAAAGCACCACTCTCAAACTCGAATTGGGGACGCAATACCTTAGCAGCATCTCAGGAAACGGCCAAGAGTTGGTTTTTGATAATGGAGAGACCAAACGATTCTTGTGGACCATAACCCTACCCCAATCCACCCCTTACGGCATGGAGAGCATCAACATCACGATTGTCGATCTTGCAGATCAAAGCAGCCAGGGCACTGATGTGGACTTGAAAATCACAGCACCATCAAACGTGTACTTTGGCAATACACAATCCTCCACGTTCGTTGTCGACCCTGGTATTCGCACCAATGTCGCAACCAATGTGACAAGCAATGCAACACTTGATGACAATCTTTCGTTCACGATCCAGACTGAATCATCTTGGAACTGGGGATGGAACATGGCCGAAGTAGACGGTTCAACATCCCGACTGCTTCTTGGTCCGGACACCATGGATTTCGTTCGAATCTGGGTCGATGTTCCAGAAGTCATCGATGGAGCACCATTGGCCAATCAAGGGCCAACGTTTCGGTTGATTGGCACTTCTGGGCTTGATGGCGTGAGTATTGCGTGGGACTTTACGCTTGAAGTCAGTTCATTTCGAAACGCAACCATCGATGCGGTTCAGTCGAACGTTGTTGTCGACCCGAACGGAAACACCCGTGTTGATGTCATAGTTCGCAACACAGGGAACACACCCGATACCCTCGCCATGACATTGGGAAATCTCGCCGTCAACGGGATTGCATCGACGGAAGCAGATTCGGATCGAATCACCAGTGATGGTTGGACTGTGGCTTTGTTCAATGCTTTTGAAGATGTTTTTCTGATGCCAAATGAAACACGTACCGTTGAGATTGGCGTACAGGCACCTGCAATTACATCGGGTACAATCTCGGTAGATCTTCTCCTTCACCCTACAAATTTCCCCTTCCGAACTGTACGAGAGACGGCGACGGTCAATATCTCATGGGACAGACAGTTTGAGCACAGTCTCGTACCAGTCGATTGCACGTACCTTCAACCAAATGCGAGCTGTTCTGCATCGATCAGCCTCAAAAATCTAGGAAATTTCGATGATGCTGTAACCATTGAACTCACGTCCTTACCATCGTTTGTCACGGATGCTTTTGCCGGAGATTCAACCTTCCAATTGCCTCGATATGGCGAAGGGACGTTTGAAGCGATTGAGTTCATGATCAATGAAAATGCGACAGCCTACCAGCAAGGTATCGTTGATTTCGATCTTAAGCTACTCAATGGTGAAACATTCGCATCGTACACAATTGATGTTGTTGTAGGTCCAAACGTAGCTTGGACGTTCTTGGATGGAGTCAGCGAAGTTGACTCAAGAGACGTGGTGAGTTTTGCTGTTCAACTTCGAAACGATGGTAATCTCGAAGATGGGTTGATTGTTCAACTGCAATCCTCTCATTCAACCGACATGGGCTTTGCACCGCCTGAAGGCGCCATCATTGACAGTGATTCGACGCAACCAAGAACCTTCGAAATAGGAAATCTCCCTCGAGATTCCAATTTCACGTTGCGAGGTACTGCAGCGCTACCAACCGACCAAGCATCCAACGGAACCCTTGTGCTGGACATTATTGTTCGCTCGATTTTTGACCCAGAAACAGAATTTTCCTACACCATTGAGGAGGAATTCCTCGGAAAGCAATGGCGAGAAGATGCGAAGAGCGACAGTTATTCATTTTCTGAACTCGTTGAGGACCTTACCCTTCTTGCCAAAGGATGGTGGTTGGTGATTCTGAGCGTTGCCGTATCAGCCGTGATTCTCAACAAGGCCGTGCGGGATCGTATCCAACGCAATGAACAAGACGAGCTTTTGCGACAAATGCATGAAAAGCCCGAAGAAACAGAGGATGATTGGATGGAAAAGTTCAGCAGACCATCAAACCAACAGCCAGTGATTGCTGAGAGTCCACAAATGGATTCTGACAGTTTCAAAAGAGCGTTCCAATCTCAATCGACTCCATCTGCACCCGCACTTGAACCGATGCCAGAACCACTTCGTACAGCTGCAACCACCGTTCTTGATCATCATGACATTGCATCGCAACGTTCCACAATGGACCAAATCGCTTCTGACATTGTCCAACATGGCGTATCAAAACCACACATGGACAACAAGCACCTCGAACCGACAACGGCCATCAGCGAGCGTACAGTGCGTCACGAAAACCCAAACCTCACTGAAACACCTGAACCATCACCGAACGTACCCCTTCCTAAGGTGGAACCTGTCGAAGATGACTTTGATTTGTGAGGGATTTGATGCGAATTGTGGGTGTTGATGAGGCAGGTAGAGGCCCAGTTCTGGGCCCACTCGTCGTCGGTATACTCTCGATTCCCGAGGAAGATGAAGCGATGTTAGTGGAACAAGACATATCGGACTCAAAACACCATACAACAAAAAAACGAGAGAGTCAATACGAGTGGATTCTTGAACAAGCACAACAACGTGATTGGTACGTTGATACGATCGTTTGTCCACCAAACAAAATTGACAATGCCGTATACGGACAGGGTTTGAACCTGCTTGAAGTTGAGTTGTTCGCTTCAATTCTCAACCGTCACAATGAGAGCCATACAGCACCATGGACCATTACATTGGACGCTTGCGATGTCAATGAACAACGCTTCACAAATCGTATTTCTGAACGACTGAATGAATGGCCTGTCCTCGACTCCACATTGCATTCAGAACACAAAGCAGATGCCAACCATCGAATTGTTGGAGGAGCATCGATTGTTGCCAAAGTCGTTCGTGATCGCATCATGAAAGCGCTGCAAGACGACATAGGTTTCAGCATAGGAAGCGGCTACCCATCCGACCCAAACACCGTTGCTGCGTTACCCAAACTCATTGGGCCAGACGAAATTCATCCAGACTTGCGCTGGTCATGGGCGACCGTTGAACGATATTGGACGAAACATTACGATACTCCACTTCCACGACGAGAGCCGACTGGAACGACCTTGTTCTCAATGTAATTCCAAGCAACGAATTGATGAATTATCAGCCGCAGGGTTGT
Organism: Candidatus Poseidoniaceae archaeon; assembly: GCA_049598575.1. Classification (GTDB taxonomy): domain Archaea; phylum Thermoplasmatota; class Poseidoniia; order Poseidoniales; family Poseidoniaceae; genus MGIIa-L2. The sequence continues at coordinate 11,573 of JBMYNT010000044.1, forward strand.
TCATGGCCTGGGCTCCTGATGAAGAAACGCAGCAATTGATTTGGCACCTTGCTCTGCAAAATGCGTTTGAATACGAAGGGAAAGGCTCTGCTGGTTCTGTTATTGGCCGCATCATGAGCATGCGAACAGATCTACGACAATATGGCGGACAGATCAGTCCCTTGGTAGCTCAATCCGTTCAGAAAGCCAACGCTTTAGCCCAAGACAAAGGACTCGAGCACATTCAATCAATCCTTGAAGCTGAGGCTGCTCATCTGCTCGAAGGACGACAGAAGCAAGAGAAGAGAGAAGGCTTACCGGAGTTGAAGAACGTCGATGGTAAGAAACCCGTCTTTCGATTCGCACCAAATCCAAACGGACCGCTTTCATTCGGTCATGCACGTGGCATCGTCATCAATGGAACCTATTCCAAGGAACATGAAGGAACACTCATCCTACGTTTCGATGATACCGATACCACGGTCAAGCCACCGGAATTGTCAGCCTATGAGTTGATTCCAGAAGAAGTCGAATGGCTCCTTGGTAGGCCTGCAGATCGAATTGTTGTAGCGAGTGATCGTATTCCAGAGTATTATCAACATGCAGAAACGATGCTGAACAAAGGATTTGGATACGTTTGCAAATGCTCTGCTGAGGCATTCCGTGAGTTCCGTGAATCAAAATCAAACTGTCCATGTCGAGACAAATCTGATGAAGAGAACATGAGCGATTGGAACAAGATGTTGGATGGAACCTACAAGCCAGGGGACGCAGTTGTTCGAGTCAAGACCGACATGACGCTCAAGAATCCCGCACTACGCGATTGGCCAGCACTTCGAATGCAGGATACTGAAACAAATCCTCACCCACGCCCGAACATTGGCTCCAAGTACAAAGTTTGGCCACTTCTCGACTTTCAAAGCGCTGTTGAAGATTATCTACAAGGCGTGACTCACATCATTCGTGGAAAGGACTTGATGGATTCCACTCGAAAGCAAACCCTCCTGTACGAACACTTTGGTTGGACCTATCCAGAAACCATCTATTGGGGACGTGTAAAGGTCCACGAGTGGGGTGGTTTCTCGACCTCAAAGATGCGAGCATCGATCGAGAACGGAGAATACAACGGCTGGGACGACCCACGTCTTCCAACCATTCAGGGACTCAAAGCAAGAGGCATCCAAGCAGAAGCTCTTCGAAACTTTTGGATTGAACTTGGCGTAACTCAGAAGGATATCTCTGTTCCACTTGCAACCCTCTTCTCACACAATACGAAGATGATTGATGATGAAGCGCCACGTTTGTCCTTCGTTCGAGATCCGGTGGAAGTTCAACTTCAAGGAGAAACACCTGAATCCGTGGACATACCAGTCCATCCAAATCATCCAACGAAAGGAATGAGGAACATTTCACTCAATCCACCAACAATCTACATCGAATCAGAAGATGCAACGGGAACATATCGATTGAAGGAATTCGCCGATATCGGTGCAAATGGCAACATTGAATCAATCGACCGCTCGGACAAACGCCCAATCATTCACTGGACCTCAGCAACAAACTCAGTCGAATCAAACCTTATTATCCCAGATCAAGAAGAAATCAAGATTGTCAATGGTCGTGTCGAATCCAATGATTATTCAATCGGAACTATTGTCCAACTCGAACGTATTGGTTATGCAATCATTACAGATGACGGTTATCTCCTCATGCATGAATAAGTCGACTGCGGTCATACACATGGGTAGGCATGAATAGAGCCCACTGCGAACCCATGTATTCGTTTACAATGTTCACAAGGGTGTTATGGCGGGACCCTTTGATTCGCTCCATTCCAATTCAAACGCGTCATTGTTACAAAAATGACCTTTTGCACTGTATTGCACACAATACGTCATGGTTTTGAAGTGCCTTTGCATTACTTCCCCCGCTTATGGAGTCAATCATTCGAGGTGCTCGAAACGTAAAGAGAAAGCCTGGGCGTAGCGTTGGCGTCGTTATCATCATTGGATTCTCACTCGCGATGTTCCTTACGTCAAGTATCGTTGCA
>JBMYNT010000045.1:0-13135 GCA_049598575.1 Candidatus Poseidoniaceae archaeon
GACAAGTTCTGAACCGTCCGCCGTTGCAATCGGATCGTCAAAGGATTGCAGAATGCGAATGCGAACCTTTGGGACTTCTTCGACTACTGGCTCATCCTCGTTCATCCAATCGTCCGAAATGGCTGGCTTGGATGATGGAGCCAATTCCATGGCAGCACCATGACGTCCTTCCTTCGAGGTTGCTGGAGCTTCTGGTAATGGCATTGGTGGCTCTTCAGGTTCGTGTTCAGACGGGTCCTGGGCCGCTTCGTACGCATCCCACTCAAGGGCTGCAATGCGGTCTTCCTCATCAACATCGAAGGTATCCATCGGTTCGGGCGTATCATCCTCGAACACCAACGAAGGTGGAGCTCGATCGGTCAATGTTTCTTCTGTGAAATCGTCCAGTTGCATTGTACCTGGCTTGTGCGTAGGCTCAACATACTCCATTTCGCCACGCAGTCCATCCTGCATTTCCCTCCATCCAATGGTCATCTTGAATTTGTCCATTTCTTTCTCAATCGCATTGTACAATGCACGTTCAGCAACATCGGCTTTCTGCCAGTCCATCGGCGGTAGTGGTGTTGCCACATCACCAACATTCGTTGCCATACGAAGCGACTGTGACGATACATGCGTCATCATCGCTACCATTCGACGTCGAGCCAATTCAGAGGCAATGTGACGTACGTTTGCTTGACGCTTCTGCTCGTTTTGAACACGCAAATCTGCACCATGCTTACGAATCATATCGTGAATCTGCAGATCGAGTGTGGTCAACAAACGCTTGACCATCTCCCAGAAATCCTTGCGAGGCAAGTGGACTGGAACGTGGCGGTTGGTTTGTTGCCGATATGTGGCGAACAACTGCTCCTGAATCTCACGGGCCTGTTCAGGCGTGAGGAGGTTGTTGTTCGACATCATCATAGCCTCGATGTTTGGGTCTTTGAACTCTCTTATCCAGATTTAATCAACTGAGACGAGGCTTCAAACCAAATGGCTCACCTCGCGAAGCGAGGTGAGATGAGTGAACCAGCCCAAGAAGCACGTTTCTGCGGTCTTCCTGGTGCTGTTGCTTGTTCTTGTTGGGCCTTCAACCTATGTTCAATCACGAACGGTGACCTACGGGCCAGTTACCTTCCAACCAGCGACAAATGAAACCACCGTCGATGCCAACATCACATCGATTCAAGTCCCTGCCAATCATACCATCACCTCAGGATTTGTTTCCATTGAACCCGTCTGGGAAACGGTCGAAGAAAACGGCACCTATTTTGGCTCAGGTTTACCGAATGCGTGGGCAAACGGTACGCACAACCTCACCTCTTCACTTGCGCATGGTGGTCAACTGTCACTTGCAACCGATTCCTCTGTCGGATCGCTGACGGATTTTGAAACCACAAAGATGGTTCCAACCGGCTGGTTGACCATGGGTCAAGATGGAGAAGCGTGGGGTGTTCAGAACCTCTCATCGTTCCAAACAGGTCCATCGCTAAGAGATGGAAACCACTCTCTTGCATACCTCACAACTGTTGAGAATGCATCCGGCTGCATCATTTCGCCACATTACCAAACGCCCGAATTCATCAGCAACATGTCGCTGACCTTCGATCATTGGCGTTCACTAGCGTCGGATGATGCAGCATGGGTTGAGTATACGCTTGACAATCAATCCTCATGGCAACAGCTTGTTCCGAACGGTGGCTATTCTGATTCTGTGACTGTGAATCATCACAATATGGCACAATCTCTCACGTCGATATGGTCCGGTGATGATGAACAATGGACGACATCTCGTTTTGAATTGGACCAATTGGCCAATATTGCCACGAGTGAATCCATGCGATTCCGCCTTTGCATTGCCCTTGGCGCTTCAAGCAACCAACGCGATGGATGGTTCATCGATAACGTCACGTGGCACAATACGGGCGATGAACCAGGGGCTTGGTTCCATGGAAACCTGACTGGTGACTATGCTCCAAACGCAGATGGAACCCTCATCATGCCGATCGATTTCTCAGGCCTCTCCAATCCAATCGAACTTGAAGTTCGTTCCAATTGGGACATCGAGAGTGGCAACAACGATGTCATGACCATTTGGTATTCCATGGATCAGGGTATGACGTGGGTTCTCCTTTCACCACTCCCAGGATTCCCTGGGTATGGGATTATCTACCAAGGTGTTCGTTACAGCGATGTCTCCTTTGACTGGCTGCCGACATTTTACCCCGTTCCGACGAATGCTTCGAATCATACCAATGCCTCTACTGCATTGCTCAAATTCAATGTTCAAACCGATACCATCGTCAACCATGGTGGAGGTGCACCTGCAAACGGTTGGGAGGGCATCATGATCGATAACGTGCAATTGCACTCAGGAACCAACACGCCCAATCACGTCATACGTGTATTGAACAACTTCACCACGCAACCGACGTATCAGAATGGTTCTGTCGATGGTTGGCTAGAGAATATAAGTGCTCCAAATCAATGGCAATGGCTTTCGGCTATGGGTGTCAACGGACCGGAATCAACTGTTGATTCCTTCGAGAATCCGCATATGATGCCAGAAGGTTGGGCCATCGAAAACATCCGAGGGGTAGGATGGTCGCACGGCCTTCTAGGGAACACAAACAGGGGGCCTTCCCAGTGGCATTCTGGGCAAAACGGTGTCGGCATTCAACTGAATGGACAATACGCTGCCAATTCATTTGCCCATCTTATCTCACCAGAATACATTCTTCCCAACAATGTCACTGCACAACTTTCCTTCCGTCATTGGATTTGTACGGAAGCAGCATGGGATGGTGGGACTGTATCGATTTCAACCGATGGTGGATTGAACTGGTGGTATCTTCCAGCAGATGTAGGGGGCTTCCATGATCAACTCTCAACGGTGAACACCAATTCTCCATTCTACGGAGAGGGATTGCTTGATGGATCTCAGGTAACCGGTGGCTGCGGAAATAGTGCAGCGCGTCCGTTCGAATTGAAGACGTCGGATATTTCCAACCTCTCAGGTCAATCGGTTCGCTTACGATTTTCGTTCTTCTCCGATCAATACGTTGAACGCGATGGATGGTACATCGACGATGCCGGTATCGATGTTGCTTTGTTCGAAACAGAAGGCGATTGGATTTCACCGAGCATCGTACCGCATCCAGTGTTTGGTTACGGTCATCTCGACGGGCTTGCTCACGAACCAGCCAATACAACGCTCCGATTCAGCCTGATGGATGCGGATGGCAACATCATCCCAGAATACGAACAACGCATCATGCCGTTTTCAGTGGATTTGAATCCAGTGGAGCATCCTTCGGTTCAGATTGTCGTCCACATGTCTTCAGAGGACCCATTCCTGACTCCTACAGTGGAGCGATTGGGACTGGGCGTCGTGCAGAGTTTTGGTCGCTACCATCAAAAATACAACAGCGAGATGAGTAATTTTGAGGTGACTCAGGAAGGCTTCCTCAAAGCAACAGTAGGAACAACAGTCGATTTCATCCATAGCCCAGGTTGTATCTATGATGCAGTGAACATCCAGCAGATGGGTGGTAACGTGTCGCTGTATTCGTTCTCCTTCACACGCAGTTCGAGCTCGTATCTGCAAGGACCTTCAGTGAAAATCGAGGAATTCACCGTCAATACCGAAAAGGAGTTGTACGCACCTTGGTCGTTCACATTGAGTACAGGAGACGAATTCAGAGCGCTTGTTGTTGAACCCCACTGCCTTGTACCACCACAGGGACCTCACGTTTCGATTGGTCAGAACCAACTCGAAGCTGTAGCTTGGCCACCGAGTGGCCATGATTCGAACTTTGGTGTTCAGATGATGTTCGATTCCATTGTGAACGGCTCGAACATCACCAATGCCTCGGAACATGGTCATCTGTATGTCAACACCTCTAGTTCAACCTACTATCAATTCCGACATCTCATCGCCTTACCGATGACCGAATGGGGCATTCCCAACGTATGCCCATTGTTTGAAGGATCCTTCACGCTGCAAGCACGTTCAGGTTCTCAGTCAACCGATGTGTACCTTGGAGGGCTACAAATCGCAACGCTTCCTCCAAATTCAACGAAATACATTACAATCGAAAACACGTGTCCAGCATTCGATCCCATCTCAACCGATGCTTCCAACGAATGGGGTTGGGGATATGCAGTCTACAACATTTCAACGTCGCATCCAACCGAGCTTGCAGCCTACGATGTCCTTGCTTTACCGAAGCAAGAGAAACTCACGTTTGGACTTGATGAATCGCTGCTCAATGAAGCACTCAATGCGTCCTACGCGGGTGATGACAGAGCCCTGCTGGACTTACCGTTCCGGATTCAGACGAATCATGGAAGTGTTCGAGTTGACCTTGAAGTTGAAAGCCAGCCCGACCTTGTTGATTCGGTCATCGATGCTCCGAGTTCTCGCTGGTTGCCCAACACACTGCGGAGCATTACAACATATCACGAACGGGTCATTCCTACGCATCCAACCATGGAGGCACCTGCTCTTGAACGAATCACCCTCGCCATCGGTTCAAGCGATGATGCATCATCAATTCGAATCAGTGCTGAAGTCGATCGACTCGATGCAACACCTCGTTTCATCCAAACCTCTGGTGCTGGCTATGCAACACTGCAACCAACATCGGGTGCTGTTTGTTCACAGAGCGAGTGTACGGTCACATGGGTGTTCAAGAGTACGTGGTTGAACGATGACATCGATGATCTGCATTGGTTCATCTCATCCATTGATGAGAACGGTTTGGAGATGGGTCCACTGATTTACTCGGACAATACACCATACAACGATGTTGAGAACGATTTGGAAGCGTTCAATGTTGTTGCCTACGATGATCGTGGACGCCCTCTGCACGATTGGACCAATCCGTTGTGGCCCTTGCATGTCAACCCAGGAACTTCACTCACCGTTCAAGGACAAGTACGATTCCAAGGAATTGCAGATGCATGGATCGGTGAAGACGAAGCTGAGGTGACCGTCGAAATCCATGCCATTCCTCCATCGAATCTCAACGGTCCAGACACGTGGGACGGTGACCCGATTGTCTGGTCCATCTCCAATGCAACGACCGTCGATGACCAAGGTCGATTTGCGATCCCGTTGTCCATACCTGATGCATCATCCCTGCCAAGCGATACGCGTCTTGAGGCACGAATTCTTCTGACCCGTTGTGGGCCTTCGGGATTTGAAACAGCGACATCACTTGATCAGACAGCACAGTCAACCTTCTTCGAAATGATGTACGACAAGAATCCTCCAGATGTCATCGGTTTGGAGATTCTCGATCCAAGTGGATTGCAGCCTGCAGACAACCATGTTTGGCTTCCTGACCGAGATGTTCCGTTGCGATTGTACGTCGAGGATGCAGAAGGATTGGAATCACCCCTCACGATTTACGCATGGTCCGAACATCAAGACGATGCGAACGACAATGGCATCATGGAAGAGAGTGAATATCAAGCGATGAATGCCAATGTCAACCGTGGTGCTCTGCAAGCTGAGATTGACTTACCACTGCTCGATGTTGACGCTATTCTGCGTTCAGGTGAACAACAAGGCCGGTTGAGCATTGTCGTCATGGGTCAAGACCTTGCAGGAAATGCCTTGCAATCAGGCGGTTCGTTCGGAGAGGACAACGATGTTGCAACCATATTGGTTCAACCTCGACAAGCAACGTTGCTCGATATGGATACGGTTACGCTGGACACCATCAATGGAAACCTGTTCCCAGGCCAAGAGCACCATTTCCAATTCGATCTCATCGATGGCAACGGAATTGAAAGCCTTGATTTCATCAACATCGGCTTGATGAATTCGCTGCATGAGGACTGTTGGATCAACTACGCTCCACGTTTCGAAGACATTACGGCCGATGTGACCTGTTTTGTTGTACCACCAACCATTACAACAACCAAGGACGATTTGACGATGCGATACACCGTCGATGTTGCCTTCCAACTTCGTTGGGATACAATGCACCAGTGGAGTGATGCAGCTTTTACGCCATCCATCAAAGTCATCGATGAGGCACAAGACGTTGGTTTGGGCGGGACCTACCTCACAGCAGCGAACTGGTCAACGCATACACGCCTCGAGTTGCAGATTGATTCCATCATCGATCGAGTCGCACCGTTTGGTATCCTCGATGATGGTGTCCTTACCTTGCATCCGAACGATTTCGCTGATATTGACATCATCGTCGTTCATCATGAAACCGATGAACAGGCCCTGAACCTTCCATTCGATACGCGCATGCATTACAATCTCTCTTCCTTCGGTATCCGTCATGCTCTATCGGCAGAACTCGTCGACAGTCAGGGGCAGAGTCGTCATCGCTTGGTCGTCAATCAAACGACGTTACCTCAAGGTGAAGGCCAATTGAACATCGAAATGACGGGTAGTGTGTTTGACGTTCAAAACGACATCATGGTCGAGTTGCTACTCGATTCACAAGCTCCAACCGTTTCCCTCGAACCAGGTACGCTGACCAATTTGGATTCGTTGCAAATCAACGACATTCCAGTTCAAATCTCGATTCAGGATGATTTCGGTGTTCCAAAAGAAGGCGTTGAATTGCATTGGTGCTTCGTTCGTGGAGGCATTGTTGTCTCCGATTCCACCTCATCCATCCCGATGACGCACGTTGGGACGACAGGAAACATCGCTTCCTTCTCAACCACGCTCGATATCGAATCTCAGGGTGTAGCGTTTGAAAAGAGCGATCGACTCAGTGTTTGGTTCACCCACAACGATCGTGCTGGAAACCTTCTGTCTGGACAAGGTACAGCCTTGATGCCGTTGGACGTGTACATCGTCTGGATGGCCTACGAACCAACGCCGACCTCCATCAATGCGGAGCCGTATCGCCCCGTTCTTGGCGATCTCATCACGATTGAATTCACATTGGAAAATCTCGGATATCTCAACGGTTCGACCAATGTCACACTCATGGATGCGGATGGATTGGTCCTCGGAGATGCAACCTTCTTCCTCGAGCCAGATGAACAGAAGAGCGTGGTTTGGACCGTTGAAGCATGGACAACAGGCCGTCTTGGTATGGTCGTTCAATTGGGTGATGATCCACTGTTGATTCCGGTTCCACTCGCTGATGTTTTGTACGAAGATGTTGATGCCAAATCCTCGAATTCTGAACTTGGACTCAATGTACTGCTTGTCCTTCTCGCTGCTGGAGCAGTTGTTGCTTCGATCCTGATGCGACGTCAACGCATACAATCGCTCTACGATGAGTTCGAAGAGTACGAAGAAGAGGACCTTCCTCCGCCTCGACCGTCCGGTTTGGATGATGCTGACCAAGAGGAATAGTCAAGAAGAAGACCATCGAGGGGAGCCCAAGTGCCGGGGTTCCCGAGCGGTCAAAGGGGGTGGACTCAAGATCCTCTGCGTAATGCTTCGCAGGTTCGAATCCTGCCCCCGGCACCACGATTTCACAGATCTTCGAGTTCTTCTTGCGCATCGCTTGTTAACGATTGGAACACCAAACTTTCTGGGTATTCGATGGCGATCAATGCTCGAATGGCGTACGATTCAGCAAGATTCGCTGGAGGTTCGGCAATCTTCACTCGACCATTGGTTAGCGTAATCTTGGCTCCTGGTTGAGGCGCATCAGCTTTGGCTGGAAGCCAAATTCCAACGCTGCCTAAGGAGGGATGCTGGGCGAGGATGAGTTGTTCTTCGGACGATTCGCCAACAACATTGGAGATGTAGAGTGGGCGTTCATCGTTGAGCACCATGCTTGCATCCTGCCACTTGTTGGAAACGACCAACTCGTTGGCATCTTCCTGCCGCTTACTGATTTGTTCGACCACATCTTCGACCTGCTTTTCTTGCTCAACCGTCTGGCGATGGATTTGGTCGAGAATCTGGCGCAGACCTTCGATTTCAATGTCATCGTCATCTTCCATTGCTCGATGTGCAAGAAGGATCAATTCACCAAGTTCCTCACTCATTTTCTCTTCAGCAGAAACGCATTCAAGCGCCTCATCAAACAGCTCGATGGCAAAGTCTGGCCGATTCAAGGCGAGGAAGGACTCACCAAGTTCGGTGAGGGCTTGAGCAGCCATGGCGACATCATCGTGAACCATGGATTGTGCATGCTTCAATGCCTCTTCAGAGGGCTGTTCACCTAAATATTGAGCCATTGCTTGCACGATGTGTTGCTTGAGTTTCATCGGAACACTCAACGTCTTGAGGCCAAGCGAGGAGGTGGATAACCGGATGGCTTTCTCGAATTTGTTCGTTGAAAGAGCAAGCACGGCAAGGCGAGCAAGAATCCGTGCCTCAATCGTGTCATCATCAACGTGCGTGGCTTGGAACAAGGCCGTCGAAAGATGCAGATGAGAACCAACAGCATCACCTTTCATGCGCTTCATGATGGCAAGTGCCATCTCTGCACGAACCAGGATGCGGGAGTGAAATCGATGCGCGACATCGACGAGTTCACGATTGAGTGGAGCAAGATCAATGCCCGCATTTTCCAAACAATCCGCAATCATCGTTTGTGTTTCTACAATGATTTCATCGAGCGATTCCTTCGAGAGTTTCTCCTTCAATTGAGCAACATGCTGTTCCAATTCCATCATGGTTTGACAACTTGCTTTGAGAGGGAGCAGTTTCTTCCGAATGCTTGTCTTGATGTCTTCACCGTTGACCAAACGATGCAGTTCATTGAGCAGATTGACACTCGATGTTCCATCGGATTGAACCGATGCTTTGACAGGCTTTGCAGGTGCACTGGAGAGCAAGGAATCGACCATCCAGGTGATCTTGGCTTGGACGTCGTATTCGTTTCGACGACTGATGGCATACTGCATTTCAGCTGCACGTATTCTTCGTCCAAGTCGTTGTAATTCGGAGGCATGCTTTCCTTTTGCTTTGGTCGAGAGCCGTTCGAAGAAGGTCGACGGAGGACACACTTCACCTGCAAGTTGATGTTCTTCAGTTGCTTTGGCCATTTTGAAGTCGTCCGTGACGAGAACCACATGATGACCATCCCGTTGCAAGTCATGCGCCAAGACCATGAGTGAAAGATCCACATCTTGCGGGGAGGCACGTTCACCGATTTTTGCTCCCAAACCACGGATTTGGTCATCGGACACTTCATGCGTGGTCAAAAGCGGTTTGATGTGATTCAAGAGGTTGGGTTTTTGCTTCCATCGTTGGTAGCGAACGTTCTGGATTTCACCGTGGACGCCCTTGGTGACATGCATTGTTTTCAAGGCTGATTTGAGATCGTTGAGAATGGTTGTCGAAGCCATACCGCCCATGTGAATGAAACAATTTGAATCGACCACATAGGTGACCATGTTTCAACCACTTGAAACCAAGTCATAATTCTTGAGCCGAATGAACGGCAAGAATGGCATCGACCAGTGGTGCGATGGTCGCACTGTTCGGATAGGGTGAGACGACATCGGCAGCATCCCGAACATCCGCAAACGGTGTTCCTACAGCGACAGACCAGCCCGACATCGCAAACATCGAGAGGTCGTTTGGTGCATCACCAACCGAAAGAAGATCCGACGCATCAACACCCATCCGCTTCAAAATCAATTCAAGTCCACTGCCTTTGGAAAGGTGTGGCTCCATCAGATGAATGGCGAAGCCTGTTCGGACGACGTCAAGGTTTGACCAATCGCTTCCTTCGATGGACGAGGTCACAACTTCGAGATCTTCATCGGCGAACAGACACCATTCACTTTCTCTCCAGGCATTGGTTTGAATGCCTTTGGCATCAATGTCCGAGTGTTGAGATTCGAGCCATTCTGCAGCACTTTTTGCTTCATCCCCCGAGGCTCGAACCACAGGCTCGTCCCAGTCAGGATGCCACAAAACGCCTCCATTCTCGCAGCACATCGGTCCACTCAGGCCGATGAATCGCCACAACCCATAGGTGATCGCACGTACATTACCCGTCGCAAGAATAACGGGAATACCTGCATCTTCGAGCCGACGTAAAGCCTCGACGGCATGCATATCCAGACGCTTGTTTTCGTCGGTCAATGTACCATCGATGTCGAAAGCGACCACACGAGGACACCATCCGGGTCGAAGCCACTCCATGATGCAACGACTCGTTCATGTTTCAAGAAGATTCTTACTTCATTGAAACCATTGCATAACAGCCTTAATCAAACAGGAACATGAGCAATTTCTCATGGGGGAAGGCGACGACGACGTGTTTTTTTCCCTCGAGGATGATGTCAAAGAGACTCCATCGAAGCCTGTTGAGGTTGCACCAACGCCTGTTGAGAAAGAACAACCTCTCGAGGACGTTGAAATCCTTGATGCTGAAATTGTCATGCAAGCCACAGGCGACTACAAGGTCGAATGGCCATTGGTCGGAATGGATTGTCCCGATTGTGCGAGCAAAGCCACGAAAGCGTTGAACCTGATGCCACAAGTCTCCTCTCCGATCGTTTCTGCAACGAGTGGTGAAGTCAAACTCTCCGTCGATTTGGAGAAAGGCGCTCTTTCTGAGGTCTCCAACGTCCTTCGCTCACTCGGGCATGCGCCCGATACTGAACACCATCATCTCAAGGGCGTGAAGGCAGCCAACGTTGCAAAACGCAACAATACAACGCTTCGTGAATTGAAGAAACTGTTCCGTCTTCAGCCTGGTATCCTTGATGCGGATATCGAGAAAGACGGTCGAATCCTGTTGCAAATGGTTACGAGTGGGGATCAAGAACTGCTCAAGAAGCGAGATGAAGCCATCGAGCAAGTGTGTGGTTCTCAGCCAAAGTACGTTGCAACGACTTCAAATCGACTCCGACCCGATCAATTCCGACTCCTTGGTGCAGCGTTTGCACTTCCGCTTTTGTTGACGATTATTATCCTTGAATTGGTTGGCATTGAAGGTTGGATTCCTGCTGCGATTGCCATCCCTGGCATCCTTGTATCGAGTTATCAAATGTTCAGAGAGGCGATTGCAAGTGTCGTTAATCGCCAACTTGGGTTCCAAGTGCTCACCAGTTTGGCTGTCATCGGTGCGTGTGGTTTGATGATGTGGGAGGAAGCCCTCATCGTTGCCATCCTCGTTGCACTCACCGCTCATCTTGAAGGTGATGCGTTAATGAAAGCCAGAGAAGCTATGCAAGGAGGACTCGACCGATTACCACGGGTTGCTCGACGCGTTTCTGAAAAGAAATCGTTCACACCTTCCGCCATACAAATCGGAGGTGCATCTTCGATTTCGCTTCCAATGGCGCCAGCAGGTGGACACGCAGATTCAGAACCAGAGCAAGTGCCCATCGACCTTCTTTCCGTTGGAGATCTCATCGAGGTACGAAGTGGTGAACTTGTTCCAGCCGACGGTCGTATCGTCGATGGACGAGGTGCTTTGAATAAGGCGCCATTAACGGGAGAATCCGTTCCTGTGGATGTCGAGGAAGGCGACTTTGTCCAAGCCGGTCTCGTCCTTGCACGTGGTCCTGTCATCCTCAAGGTTGAGGCGGTTGGTGAGGAAACGCAGTTGTTTGAATTGATTGAAGCTGTTCATACTTTCCGAGAGGAACCACCACGTCTACAAGCCTCGATCGAACGATTTACGGCCATCTGGATTCCATTGGTTCTTTTTGGCGCCTTTGGCGTCTATTGGTTCATGTACCCAGACAATTGGAAGATCATCCTCCTCCTCTGGGTGGTTGCTTGTCCTTGTGCATTGTTGCTGGCTGCTCCAGTTCCACATGCTGCAGCCTTGGCGAATTCAGCCCACATGGGCGCCATAGCACGTGGAGGAAACGTTCTCGAACGTTTGGCCAAAGTCAATCACGTCTTCTTGGATAAGACGGGAACGCTCACCTCAGGAAAACCATCGATTGGCAAGGTCGTGATGGCGAAGGGACGGCGACGTGAAGCCTCCGTCGCACTCGCTGCAGGTATCGAAGCACGTTCATCGCATCCGTATGCGGAAGCCCTGCGAGAGTTCGCAGAAGAACAGAATATTCAGGCTGTTGAAGTCAAGAAAATCAAAGACGTAAACGCTGGAATTCAGGCCATGCAAAACAAGGAGGAAGTGCTCATGCTTCGTCCTGACGCGCTTTCCGAGTACAAGATTGAGATTCCTGCAGAACTGAAGAAAGAGGTTGAATTGGCTGAATCTCAAGGCCATGGCGCTTCTGTTCTTGCGAAGGGAGGAAAGTGTGTTGCACTGTTCACCTTCGTTCACGATGATACCCGGCAAGGTGCTGATGAATTGATTCCAGAGTTGCACAAGATGGGCATTCACGTTCAGATTTTATCAGGTGACCAACAAGGTGCAGTTGACCGCTTTGCATCATCCGTTGGTCTACCGAAGACCGATGCCTTTGGCAATCAATCACCGGAAGACAAGGTTGCAGTCGTTCGTAGCCGTTCCGATATTTCGGTCACGATGATGGTTGGTGATGGATTCAATGATGCAGCGGCTTTGGCTGTTGCAGACGTTGGTGTTGCCGTCGGTTCGGGCGAATCGGTCAACGTTGAGGCTGCTGATGTGTTGATTCCAGGTGACGATCCTCGTATGCTTGCTGATTTGTTGAAACTCGCTCGCCGTACAGAACGGAATTTCAAACAGAATCTCACCTTCTCAATTCTCGTAACGATCACATTGGTCTATGCCGTCATCAATGGCTTCTACAGTGCGTTGTGGGTCGGCGTATTGGTGCATGAAGCGTCGGTCATTTTGGTCATTCTCAACGGGGCACGGCTTGCGGAAGGAACAGGAACACTGACCTTGGTCAAGAACACGTTCATCGCTATGTGGGAAGCGACGATAACAGCGCTTCAGACGGGTCGAAAACAATTGAACGAAATGCGAAATTGAGAGGATATCTTCAAACGGAAGTAGGTCTGAGTCCTAATCGGTGAGCCGATGAGCAGAGTGAGGACAGACCCCTTGGTAGCAGCATTGACCCATCCGACACGTCAGGCTGCATACCAGGCTCTTTCCCAATCCGAAGAGATGAGTACGGTTCAACTCCAAACGGTTCTTGACGTCGACCGATACAATCTCTATCACCACCTCAAGCGATTGGTGAAAGTCGGACTTATCGAAAACCATCGCGATGTTGGTCGAGCACGATGGTGGAGAATGGTCAAAGAAGTCCCTCTCCCTTCCATGGGTGCAACAACGGG
>JBMYNT010000046.1:0-13041 GCA_049598575.1 Candidatus Poseidoniaceae archaeon
ATCTGTGGGAACATGAACATGAGTGCGCATCGCTAGTTCTCATCGGCCTTGAATTCACCCGCTTCAGTCAGACACGAATCGTCCAACCAGACACTCGGTTCTGCGAGGACACCAGAAACGTGTATTCCCGCATTCGAAGTTCCACCAAGGCCAGTGTTGTCACCAATCGAAAAGTAGCAACCCCCCATACGCTTCTCATCTTCGAGAACGTTTCCGACCAATCGAGCGCTTGGATTCATTCCAAACCCAAATTCGGCCACTGTCCAGACACTTTCTCGGTCTTTTGCTTTGAGTTTCTTTGCAACTTCTCCGTACGATTGACGAATCGTTGCAGCAAGAGTTCCACCTTTGACATCGACAACGGTCCCATCTTCCACGATGAACTCCACAGGCTCATCGATCAGCGTCGAATCCCAAGAACCATCGATAACGATGGTTCCATTCATGGTTCCTTCTTTTGGTAGAATGAACACTTTTCCAGCAGGAAGATTGGTCAACATCCGAGGACGATTGCATATTCCGTTATCATCGAGTTTCCAATCACGCCAGTTCACTTCAAAAGTTACATCGGTTCCTGATTCGGATTTCACATTGATGATTCGTCGTCGCCTCAGAAAGTTGGCAATGTTGGAAATTCGCCGTTTCACATCTTGGAAATCCGCTGTCATTCCACCTTCTGTGTACAATTCAAAGGTCATTCCCGGCATTGTAGCAATTCGAGCACCATCCTTCAATGCTTGACGTGCAGCTCTTGTGTGGGTGAGGGAATACTTGGTCGCTGCAATGACGACTTGTTGCTGTCGCATCAATGCTGCAACAGGCGATGGTGGCTCTTCCCCATGATGACGGGATTTTGGCATGACGATGAGGAGAACTCGATCAGAGCGTTTCTGTGTTGCAATGTGCAAGGATTGACCGATTTCTGCTGTGGTTGGGTCACAAACGATGAGGACGTTTTCTCCTCGACGGATGTCCATGCATGTTCGAACGACCATGTCTGAAATAGCATGGAGCCGTTCTTCATCGGTCGTTGGTTCCGGCAGACGCTCCGTTGGTTGCGAGTCTTCGAACGATTCTGCATTGAGAAGAGCGTTGATGTCTTCGTCTTCATCGTTCGTAGTCACCTTCTCATCCTTGTCTTTTCGACGGAAGGGAAGGACCATGGTATCCCATACACTCCTCCGTATTGAATGTGTGGCTACAATCAAGCAAAGAGAACGATACGAGTCTTGATGAAGAACCGATGTTGAGCCAAGAACATGAGCGACAAAGCATCCTTCTTGAACCGTATACAAGACATCCATCGAATCGGAAGCATCCAAGGACATCTTGGATGGGATCAAGAGACTCTGATGCCAGAGAAAGGGGCCAAATCACGAGGTGAAATCATGGCTTGGCTTGCTGCTTTGGCTCATGAAAAAGTTACGGATTCTGAAATGGGAGAGTTGCTTGAACGGCTTGAAGAGCTAGACGATCTTGACGAGAGCGAGCAAGCCAATGTACGAGAATTCAGGAAGCGTTACGATAAGGCAACCAAACTCTCAGCAGGGTTTGTTTCTGAATTTGCACAAGCTCGAAGTGAAGCATTGGTTGCGTGGCAAAAAGCGCGAAAGGATGCTGACTTTGCCGCCTTTTTACCACATTTGCAGACCCTTGTCGACTTGACCCGAAAAAAGATCGATGCGTACGGATATGAGAAGACACCGTACGATGCCCTTCTCGATGAATACGAATCTGGTATGACCGTTGAGGATTACGACCCATTGTTTGAAGGTCTTCGTGATCGACTCGTTCCACTGCTCAAGCGAATTCTTGAGGCCAAGAAATCAAACCCTGACCCAAAATTGCCAGAAGGATTGACGTTCCCTGTAGAGAAGCAGGAAGCATTCTGTACAAAAGTCAGCGAACGAATGGGCTTTGATTTTGCAGCAGGCCGAATGGATGCTTCAACGCATCCTTTCTCCGCAGGAATTTGGCCGGGAGATACGCGTTTTACAACTCGTTACGATGAACTCGACCCATTCTCATGCCTCTATGCAGTCATGCATGAAACAGGCCATGCTCTCTACGAGCAAGGACTGGATGAAGAGCACCGATTTACACCACGTGGCGATGCTGTTTCCCTTGGTGTTCACGAATCCCAATCTCGATTGTGGGAGAACCAAATCGGTCGAACACCAGAATTCTGGAATGTTGTTATGGATGAATTCCAGGAATCGTTCCCTGATGCTCCATCATGGGACTCTTCAACGCTCAATCGCATTGCAAACGCAGTAGAGCCTGGCTTCATCCGTGTTGAAGCCGATGAGGTGACCTACAATCTTCACGTCATGTTGCGATATGAGATTGAAAAGAAAATCTTCAACGAAAACTATCCGCTTGAGCAACTCCCTGAACTCTGGAATTCGATGATTTCTGATTGGTTTGGCCTTACTGTTCCCTCCGATGACTTGGGTTGCTTGCAGGATATTCACTGGTCGATGGCTGCCTTTGGCTACTTCCCAACCTATACGCTCGGAAATCTGTATGCTGCTCAATTGTTGGAAGCGATGAGCGACGATCTCGGCTCGATTCAAGATTCGATTGCATCTGGTGATTGGTCGTCGATGCTTGCATGGTTGCGAGAGCGAGTTCACAAGCGAGGAAGTGCTCTTCTTCCTGCTGATTTGATCGAAGAGGCGACGGGGTCTCCTCCTTCAAGCGAACCGTTCCTTAGGTACGTTGAGGAAAAGTACGGAGCGATTTACTCACTCTGATTCATCGGATGCTTCATCCGAACTTGATGAACCAACAAGCTTGTTGATGCGCTCGGTCAATTCCATGATGGCATCGTTCAAGTCGTTGCTGCGGTCATCCTCATGTCCAGTTCCAAAGGTTGTTCCTAGCAAGGTGATCATCGCTCCTGATAGCATCATCACTGCTGGCCAGTAGATGTCTTCTGCAACCATGCCATCGGTTGCGACCATTCCACCCCAGATTGCACCTGATATGAAAATAATCAATCCGATCATCATTTGTTGGTATCCTTGTCCTAATTGTTCTTCCATGCTACTCATGTTTCCCAGTGGGAAATTTTTCATCGAGTATTTAATTACCGTTACAAAATTGCTCAATTTTTTTTTAATTCCAAGGGGTCATGATGAGAGGCGAGCCAGTTTCTCCTTCTTCGACCAGAATCGAACCTTTCGGACCGGTTGCATCGTTTCGTTCAAACACCGGAACGCCACCAACGACGGTCAGGGTTGGCCATCCAACGAGCTTCATGCCATGGAATGGACTCCAGCCAACGGTGGTCCACGTATTGGCATCATCGACCATACGTTCTGTTGTCATATCAACAAGGGTAATGTCGCCATCGTATCCTTCCTCAAGACGGCCTTTTCCAATCATACCATAGCATTCTGCTACGTTGAACGACATCCACTTGACAACTTGTTCGATGGTACATGCGCCTCTTGATGCATGCGTCAACATGACTGGAAGTGAAGTTTCAACACCAGGCATTCCACTTGGAGCAGAAGGGAATCCCTTCGCTTTGGTTTCGAGCGTGTGAGGAGCATGATCGGTAGCGATGCACGTGATGGTTCCATCATGGAGTCGATTCCATAGGGTCTGCTTGTCTTTCTGATAGCGGATAGGTGGATTCATTTTCAATCGAGTTCCAAGACGTTCCACATCACGCTCATCGTAGGTCAAATGCTGAGGCAATGCTTCAGTCGTAATGTGTGCATCCTCTCCGTTTCCATACAACGACGTGATGCCATTGAGCCAGTCGGCTTCAATGCCTGATGTCAGGTGGAGAATGTGCAGGCGATGACCGGTTGCTTGAGCATAAGCTACGGCACGCTTTGTAGCGATCAATGCCGTCTCATCATCACGCCACTCAGCATGAGCGGCCATATCGGTTCGGCCTTCTATCATCTTCTTTCGTTCAATCATGCGCGTTTCATCTTCAGCGTGAACGGCGATGAGGCCTGCTGTATTGGTGAAAATCTCATGCAAGGCATCGGAATCGTTGACCAGTAAATCACCTGTTGAAGAACCCATGAAAACCTTGATTCCACAAATTCCGGGAATGGCGATTGGCGATTCTGGGGTTCCAACTGCTTTCTTCAATTCATCAACGTTTGATTCGGTTGCACCAATGAAGAAGCCAAAGTTTGTGACGCATCGCCGATTTCCAGTGTCGATCTTTTCATGCATCGACTGAAGCGTTGTTTGGCTAGGAACGTTGTTGGGCATGTCGAGGAAGGAAGTGATTCCTCCACTAGCAGCGGCACATGAGCCGGTGTAGAGGTCTTCTTTCTCAGGTTGCCCAGGATCTCTAAAATGGACTTGTGGGTCAATCAAGCCTGGAAGAAGATGAAGTCCTGTCGCATCGATGGTATGGACATCATCGTTTGCAACCAAACCACCTCCTGGTTGTATGGCTGAGATAATTCCGTCTTGGATGAGTAAATCACCTACTACGGTTGTTTCAGGTAAAAGCATCGTAGCATTCTGAATCAGGAGGTTGGACATCTTCAATCGGTTTCTCCTTGTGAAACAAGTCAATGAATGCTCTCATCGACGCCTTGCGTTTTTTGGACGGAAAGCGTTGCACACTTCATCGTTGCAATCGATGTAGGGCCCGCCTATCAAATCCACACAATACGGAACGGCTTTCCATATCTCATCAATGGTCTCTCGAATTGATTTGGGTCGTCCTGGAAGATTGAAAATAAGACATGAACCTCGAATTCCTGCAGTTTGTCGAGACAAGATGGCAGTAGGCGTGTACTGCAACGATATGGCTCGCATCTGCTCTCCAAATCCGGGCATGATTCGCTCAACAACACGCTCCGTCGCCTCTGGTGTCACATCGCGTTCTGCAGGCCCTGTCCCTCCCGTGGTAACGATGACATGACAACCAACCTCGTCAGCGAGTTCAATCATGGTGGATTCAATACGTTCCTGCGCATCAGGGATGCATCGATAGTGAATGTCCAGTGGTGATTGAATCGCCTCGGCAAGAAATTGGAGGATAGCCGGGCCGCCTTCATCTTGGTATTCATTGGAGGATGCACGATCTGAAGCGACAAGAATACCGATGACCGCTTTCTCTCCTACTGAATCCGAATGCCCATCAATGGAGGTAAGTGCGTCCATATCAAGACCTCAAGAACCGTACTTTTCTTTGATATCGTTGTGGAAGTTGTCCAAGAGCGTGTCTTCGAACAATTCTGTCTGTCGACGAATCTTGGTGGAACGAATGTGGAGAATTGCACCGAGGACGAAAACGATGATCATGATTGGAATGACCGCTTCAAGCTTGTATTTGTGCATGATTTTGATGATCCCTTCTGCAGTGTAGGCCCATGTAATCGATGCGATGAATCCACCGATCATCGTTGCAATCAGGACACGCATGAACTTCATCCGCGACAGAAGACCAAGCATGGCTCCGACCAATACACCGGATGCCATGAACGGAATCCAAACGAAGACAATAAGGCCCCAGAATCCCCACTTGTTGATCATTTCACGTTTCTCGTTGGCCGTGTACTCGACCGTTGAAAGAATGTCACCAAGCAGTTTCGTCTGCAACATTCGTCCACCAAATCCATCTTGTCGAGCAACGGCAGCGATTCGCTCGTCTTTGTCCCCCTTCCGCTCGACACGGCCCGCACCAGAACGATCTGCAAGAGT
Organism: Candidatus Poseidoniaceae archaeon; assembly: GCA_049598575.1. Taxonomy (GTDB): domain Archaea; phylum Thermoplasmatota; class Poseidoniia; order Poseidoniales; family Poseidoniaceae; genus MGIIa-L2. The sequence goes on from JBMYNT010000046.1 coordinate 5,689, forward strand.
CGAGACTTGATTACGTGCTTTGACGATCAATTCCTGTGAGGTGAGAATGTCTTGGTTTCTCTCCGAGATGTATTTCCTCAATTCGTCTTCAACTTCAGAAGCTTGTCGCTTGAACCGGAAGAAGGCAAGGCGAGTTGTTGGCTTGAAGATGATTGAAACAAACACAATGCGGTCATCGCTGGTGATAACAGCATTTTGCAAATCGAGCGTTTTGTCTCGAACAAAGTACAAATCGAGCGAATCTCGAACTTCATCTTCAATTCTTGAGAGCGAGTGAAGTTCTTCGAAGAACGATGTGTAATTTTCCGGGGGTGCCTCGTCATCACGATCGCCAACACCAACACCTACGCCTGAATCGAAATCAATGGCTTGGCCAGTTCCAATCGCTCGCACAGTTAACTGAACAGGCTTGAAGACACGGAACAATGCAAATTCTTCGAGGACCTCCTTCAGAATTTCATCCCGAATGCTCTTACTGTCGGATAGGGTGTTCTCAGTGTTCTTGTAAGGTACCATGATGTCCACAGATAGTTCTCTTGGCTCCACCTTGGCCAAATCGTGATCCACCTCAATACCAAGCCGTCGTTCACATCGGGATATGATGTCATCAACAAGTCGAATGATGTGGTTTCGAGAGAGGATGTCATCCGCTTCTTGATGGTAGACTTTGTACATGATTGGATAGGCAATCAGCAAGGAAAAGACCGACAATGAAAGCGAGTTGAACGCCATCCACCATGCAGGAATCCCAGCAGCACCGCCAGCGAGCATAGCGGTCTCCCTTCCGCCACCCAGTTCAGCGACGAGCAGGATGTATCCCCAATTGCCCAACTCTTGGATGGACCAGCAGGAGCGAGCGCCTGAGTCAGTAATGCGGACTTCTCGGTGTTCCTCTCCTCCAAGGAAAGGAAGGATACCTCCCTTGGTACCAATTTCGAGTTCAAACTCGAGCGACTTTGACAAGGCTTCGGTGACGTTGGTCCCATTTTTAGCATCGTCCGAATTGTTGTAGAGTGCCACAGAGAGTGAGACGACATAATCACCTTCCTCCAGCATGCTGTAATCGGCTTTTGCATGCACGCGATTGACCTCATCATCGAGCAAACGTTCGACCTGCGTGCCAGGAGAGGTCTCTGTCGCATCCTTTTCTTCGATGTTGTACTCAAGGAAAGCTACGCCCGCAGGGAGATTGTAAGCATTCAATGAAAACTGCTCATCGTCTTCGTTCGGGAAGATCAGAATCCATGGTTCATCATCGATTTCAACACATTCATCCCCGATATCGAGAAACGTCGTCGAGGCTGAGTGGTCGAGTGACGTTGATTGACCCAATAGACCAGAAGACATGGACAGAATCAGCGCTCCGTACAGGATACCGTAAGCGATACCCATCAAGAGGACTGGGTTTTCCTTTTTTGCAAACATGCTTCGCTTATCGCCATCGGTCCGACGTCTGCGAATGTTGTTTAATTCCTTGAGCAACGGGTCGATCTTGGAATCGGAGTCGTACTGCTCTTTTGGCAGTTCGTCCCCAATTACAGCGTCGCCCATGGGGAGTCTACGCCCTGCGGTAGCAAATGAACCCATTGATGCATTTGTGGTGGGTTAGGCCGGACTTGAACCGGCGACCTCGGCATCTTCAGTGCCGCGCTCTCCCAACTAAGCTACCAACCCTTGTATCCCTGCGACGAAGCCCATGATTTCAAGCCTTCGCTGCTTATTGCTGACCGTGAAGAATGGATTTTTGCATCTCAAAGAGAGCCTCAAATCCAATATCTGCCATGTCGAGGAGGGCATCGAGTTCATCGCGCTGGTAGGTTGATTCCTCACCAGTACCTTGAACTTCAACAAATGCACCGTTACTTACCTTGACCACGTTCATATCAACATCAGCATTGGAATCAAGATTGTAATCGAGGTCGAGATACGATTTGCCATCGATGAGGCCAACGGAAATCGCTGCAACATCGTGTTCCATGACGCGCATCTCATGTGCCATTTTCTCCTCTTCAGAGAGAACGGGAGGGCTCCATCCTGAGCGGCGTTGTTCCTCCGTTGGTCGCATGTTCTTTGGCAGGCAAATACCAGCAGCGATGAGGCGTCGTACACCGAGCCGGAGTGCGAGATTTGCAGCTGTAATCGAAGCACATCGAGTGCCTCCATCAGCGTTGAGAATGTCACAATCGACGTTCAGTGCGATTGGACCGAGTTCTTCGAGATTGACGGCGGCTCGGAGTGAACGAGCAACAAGCCGTTCTATTTCTTGAGTACGTCCCTTAGCACCTCGGCGCTCTCGTCGGAATCGTGAATCGGTTGATCCTGGTAGAAGTGAGTATTCTGCATGAACCCAGCCCTTGGTTGAATCTCTAGGGAACCAACCTGGTAGACGTGCTTCTTTGGTGCAGCATGCAAGAACAACGGTTTCGCCTTGGCGGTAAAGAATCGAAGCAAGTGCGTTGCTTGTGAAGTCAATTTCGACTTCGACACTTCGCATTTCATCAGCGTTTCTGGATGTGGTCAGTTCGGTCTTGAATTTGGCCATGATGTCCCCAAGAGGTCGAGTTCATCAACCCTTTTGTTTGCATGAAACGTAGGCATGCGTATGTTCAAGAGGCCTCTCAAAATGGGGGAATCATGGCAAAAAACAAGGCGGTCATTTGTGGAGTTGCAAGAACACCCATCGGGCGTTTCATGGGCTCGCTCTCTTCTCTTTCTTCGATCGACCTCGGCGTCGCTGCAGTCAAAGAATTGTGCCAACGGGTTGGATTTGAGCCATCGTCTGGTATCGTCGACGAAGTCCTCATGGGACAGGTATTGCAAGCAGGCGTTGGTCAAGCGCCGGCTCGTCAAGTTGCTCTTGGAGCAGGCTTGCCGGTGACAACATCGTGTGTGACCATCAACATGGTCTGTGGTTCATCCCTGCGAGCCGTGATGCAAGCCGCCACCAGTGTCCGTCTGGGTGAACACAACGTTGTCATTGCAGGAGGCATGGAAAGCATGTCCAACGCGCCTCAGCTTCTCATGGGACAAAGAAACGGCAAGAAAATGGGCGATTCAAAACTCATTGATTCCATGATTCACGATGGGCTCTGGGATGTCTACAACAACATGCACATGGGCAACACCGGTGAAGTCGTTGCCAAGGAGTGCTCTATCAATCGAGAGCAAGCCGATGAATTCGCAGCACAAAGTCATCTCAAAGCATCCAAAGCATGGGATGGGGGTTGGTTCGATTGGGAAACGTTCCCTGTTTCCATTCCACAACGACGTGGTGATCCGATCGTTCTCGATCGAGATGAAGGGGTTCGCTCTGATACGACGGCTGAAGGTCTAGCCAAACTTCGGACTGTCTTCGATAAGGAAGGCATTGTGACGGCAGGGAACGCAAGCACGTTGAACGATGGTGCAAGCGCTGTTCTTGTAACAAGCGAAGCATTTGCCAACGAACAAGGTTGGGAGATTATTGCTACGATCGAAGATTATTGTACGGCTGGTGTCGAACCAGAGCGAGTCATGAGTGCTCCTATTCCAGCGGTCAAGAACCTCCTTGAACGCAACAATCTAGACGTCATGGATGTTGACGTCTACGAGCACAACGAAGCGTTTGCATCTGCATCATGCGCTGTTGCACAAGAGGTAGGAATCCCTCATGACCGTTTCAACCTCCATGGTGGAGCGGTGAGTATTGGTCATCCACTCGGTTCAAGCGGAACTCGATGTTTGATCACTATGCTTGGCGTCATGCGTCGCCTCGATGCCAAGTCTGGAATTGTAACACTCTGCCTTGGGGGCGGCAACGCTGTCGCCATGTATGTTCGTCGGTAAACCCACTCATTCCTCTTCTTTGGACTGATATGGTGTGAAGATTCCAACGTCTTCGAGAATATCCGAAGAGCCGGGAAGGACAGAGAGTACATCATCGGTTCGAAGGCCAGTTACCTTGTAGATTCGATTCGCAAGTTGTTCCTTTTTTGTTTGACCCGGTGAGAGAATGGCATAACGTTCACAACGTTGCTTAATGGAAGAAACGGTCCCACTCATGAGCAACGGTACACCGTTGATGGCGACCAAGCCAATACCCAATTGAACATCCAAATCCTTGAACCATTGGCGTTGACCACGAACGATGAAAGCGCCTTTCCCGACATATTCACCCGTTTGCGCTGATTTCGAAACTTGGGCGGGTTTGACAGCAAACACCGTTCCATGTGCACCTCCGCCGTTCCATGCACGGCTCCAACAGAGAGCGAGGGTTGCAGCCTCTTCCAACTTCGCATCGTTGATTCGTTCATCTCCGAGCTTGTCGACGAGTTTGTACGATGGAACGCCAGGCGGAAGTTGACCGTACGGTTCCTCAACAAGAGCAAAACCTTGCGATGCACGTAGGCTACAACTCGGTGCTCCGTGGATGTCAGCGTGAAGATACATATCTCCTCCAGAGAGATGCTTCTTAACGATTGAATCGTTTCCTTTGGCATCACGTCCACCAACGAGCAGATGGCCTCCAGAAATCATGCTCCAGCGATGTTGCTCAAACCAGAGCCGCTTCGATCGACGAATCGTTTGCATACGACCACTGGCCTTTTGTTTCGCTTCTTTCTTTTGGGCCCGTTTAAACGCAGTCTTCGTATCCTCAAGAGCAGTTGTTGCACCAGTCGTTTTGTCCTTCTGCTTTCGAGCAGCCTCAAAGTACCGTTGCGCATTTTGATGGACAGAATCATCGAGGTGCAAGGTGAACGCTTGACCTGGTTGACCGTTTTCATCCGGTAGGCGAACCATCATGGTTCGATCGGCAGCATTTCCTGAATCAACCCAAGGATTCTCTTTCAAGCCTTTCAGGACTGGTTTCCAGCCTTGTTTTTGAACGGCTTCTCGAGCTTGTTGCAGGATGGTTTCCACATGCGTCCAATGCTCTTGAATCGCATGACCAATAGCTTGTTGCTTCTCAATTTTCTTAGCAAATCCCTCGAGCGCTTGTTCTTGTTGTTTCATACGTCGTTCCAACTTCTCGACTTCAGTTGAATGACCGCGACCTGGTGCTGCAGCATCCAACTTTTCTTGTTCCCTTCGAGCCAGCGCGTTGGCATCATGATGCCCTTTCCATGCATCGATGGCAGAACAGAGATTTGAACAAGAAAAGGCGATTTTCCCTTGATGCGATGGGAGGAGAAGCGGGGTGGCTTCAGTTGCTGTTTCACGGAGGGTCGTACTCGACTTAGCATCGAGTGTTTCCATAGCTGCGATGGCTTTCAGCGTACTCTCATTGTATTCCTCTGTTGGTTTGAGAATGAGGTGCCCGGTTTGGCTCGAATTGAGTTGTTCGAGGAAGTGTTGCAGTGATTTCAGAACGATGACAGCATCAGCATCTTCCGTCGAACTGTTCGGTTCAAGGCCTGCATGTTCACAGACGGCGTTTGCATAGATGCCTCCGAGGTTGATTTTTCCTCCAAGGGTTGAAACAAGGTCTCTATCAGACTCAGCAAAGGCTTCTTCCAGTGATTCAAGTGTCAAGGTATGTGGATCAATCGCAGCTGGTGGAGGGATGTACGTCTCTCCTTTTTTGATGGTTCGACCCGAATAACTTGCATGGGTCAGAGGTTGGATGATGACATCGTTCTCATCCATGAGGATGACATTCCCGTTTCGAAACAACTCAACACTGAGTGAGCGTTGGCCGTTTTTTGTGTCGAAACGAAACATAAGGACTCGATCAAAGCCCAACTGTTCGACCTTGGTCAATCGAGCATTCTTGAGATGCTTTCTCAATACCATCGCAAAGGATGGAGGTGTCATAGGCATTGGACGATCGCGTTTTGATGTGTAGACGCGTTGTCCACGAACAATAACCAAGTCAAATTGATCTGCCTCCTTTGGATTGATTCGTAGAACAATTTGCTCGTAGTGAGGCATGTAGGCTTTCTTGACGTAGGCTCCTGACCAAGCATCCAATTCGAGCGATACTGCTCGAACATCGAAACCGGTCATGGAGTCTTTCATGTCAATCCCTGCTATTCTACAAACTTCAACAGTACTTTACCAATGTTCTTTCCATCATGGATGTGTTGGTGGGCCTTTGCAACGTCTTTTGCATCGTAAATCGAGTCGATGATCGGCGTTAATGCACCCTCTTTGATTCCTTTGAGGATGTTTTGCATTTGTTCTTGCATGACGTCTTCATCGTTCCATGTTCCCATATGAACGCCGAAAACCCCTTGATTTCTGGACATCATGAGCATCGGATCGAACCGTGGTCGACTTCGTAATGCCTTGAGTGCTTTCCATAATGATCGCTTCGAAGATGGAGCAGCCGATGACATCCCATAGGTGTACAATTTACCACCTTGAGCAAGAACGGACAGGCTACGTTTGAGGTGCTCGCCACCGATTGGATCGAGGATGTGATCAACACCCCGGCCGTTGGTTTGAGAACGAACGATTTCAACGAAATTTTCGTTGTGACGATCGATGGCTACAGCACCGTAGGAGCCGATGATGTCGGCCTTCCCAGCTGAGGCTGTTGACCAGACGTTGGTCACACCTGCCCATTGACACAATTGCAATGCTGCTGTTCCAACACCGCCTCCTCCGCCATGGATAAGCACTGAATCGGTTGGTTTGAGATTTCCAAGATGATGGAGCATGTGGTGTGCAGTGATGTAGGTCACTGGCATCGAAGCAGCAGATTCGAGAGATATTTCATCAGGAATTGGAAGCGTTCTTGAGGCATCTGTGACAACATGACTTGCTTGACCACCTGTACGCATCAGGCCAACAACTCTCTGACCGATTTCGAATCCCTGGACACCCTCTCCAAGAGCGTGGACAACTCCACTCACTTCGTAGCCTGGTGTAAATGGAAATGGAGGTCGTGGCTGATAGAAACCAAGTCGCATCAGTGTGTCTGCAAAATTGATTCCAGCATAATGGACGGCAATACAAACTTCGTGTTCGCCTGGCTCAGGAATCGGAATCTCTTGGATGTCGAGGACATTTGGTCCTCCTGCCTTGGTGATTACAACACGGTACGCCATTCAATCATCTCCTCGAATCCAACCTTGTTCAGTCTGTTGAACACGACCTGCACGTTCGTGTGAAAGTAGGTGAGCGAGGGTTTGGTCCTGAGCAAGGCCTGGATGTGCATCAGGTGTGTTGGCATAGGCTTCGGTGGATATCTCAGGAATCGTTGTCAGCCCTGATTCGACTGCATTGAGAACACGTTCATGGCGCTCCATTCGATGTTTGATGTAGTACGCAAGCGTCTTGTTTGGAAGAGGAATCACGGGTCCATGACTCGGGAATATGAGGTGAGGATTGAGTTGCTGCAATCGTTGAAGTTGTTCGATGTAGACATCC
>JBMYNT010000047.1:0-12826 GCA_049598575.1 Candidatus Poseidoniaceae archaeon
ACCACCTCACACTCGTCACTATGTAACCTCAGGTTAAGTAGTGGTGGAATCGATGGCAGGTGACGACTGGGAAGAGAAGATGTTGGATCAACTCGAACGCCTTCTTTCCAACATGGGCATGAACATGTCCAGAGAGCAACTGCGCTCCCTTCTCCAGCAATTCCGCTCACAATTTGAGAAGATGGGCATCGATGAAGAACGCATCGCTAAAGGTGATGTAAACTTCAATTTCGACCTGAGCAATCTCCAGAATTTCTTCCAGCCAGGTATGGATTTCAATGAGTTGTTCAAGAACATGGGTGTTGACGTTCGTGTCGATGCTTCCCCTGTTGAAATTGAGACGCCTGAGGGTGACGAGCAAGACGACATGGTGCTACCAGCAGACGATGTCTACCTCGAAGGATGGAACATGACCATCACCGTTGACTTCGCCAAGAAAGAACTCGAGCAAGATCAAGTCGAATTGAATCTTATCGACGGAGGCATGCTCGTTGAAGTTCATCGAACCACACAACTTGCACCCGTTGCCCGTATAGAACTCCCACATGCTTGCGAGGACGTTGTTGACTTTACGCTCAACAATGGCATCCTCGACATTACCCTGCGATTGATCCCTCCAGAGGATGCCTTCGCAGCACTTCCACCATCGGACGATGGTGACGATACCATTCCCCTAACCGGCGACATTGCCATCGACCTTGCGGACGATGACGACGATGACGACGATGATGGAGGAATCCCAATTCTATGAAAAGGAGATGAACAACATGAGCAAAGTAATCGGAATTGACCTAGGAACAACCAACAGCTGTGTAGCGACCATCGAAAACGGAGAGCCCGTCGTCATCGCTAACGCAGAAGGCGCACGAACAACCCCTTCCGTCGTTGCATTCAGCAAAGACGGTGAACGCTTGATTGGTATCACAGCCAAGCGACAAGCGGTGACCAACCCAGACCGAACCATGATTTCCGTCAAGCGACACATGGGAACCGACTGGAAGACCGACATCGATGGGACCAGTTACACGCCTCAAGAGATTTCTGCATTCATTCTGCAGAAGTTGAAGGCCGATGCTGAGGCCTATCTCGGTCACGAAGTGAAGCAAGCTGTCATTACATGCCCTGCTTACTTTACCGATGCACAACGAAAGGCAACCAAAGATGCTGGACGAATTGCTGGCATGGATGTTCTCCGTATCATCAACGAGCCAACCGCTGCAGCTCTTGCTTATGGAGCAGACAAGGGCGATGACCAAACCATTCTCGTCTACGACCTTGGTGGTGGAACCTTCGACGTCTCCATCCTCGAAATCTACGACGTTGATGGACAACCACAGATCGAAGTCAAGGCAACTGCTGGAAACAACAAACTCGGTGGAGACGACTTTGACGAGCGCATCATCGAATGGTTGGTCAGCGAATTCAAGCGTGAAACTGGTATCGATTTGTCCAAGGACAACCAAGCCATGAGCCGACTCAAGGAAGCTGCCGAAAAAGCGAAGATTGAACTCTCTGGAACACAATCCTCTCAGATCAATCTCCCGTTCATCACCATGAAGGATGGAAACCCAGAGCACCTCGACATTACGCTTTCTCGTGCACGGTTCGAAGACCTGATTGCAAAGCACATTGAGGACACAATGGCTCCAACACGACAAGCCATGAAGGACGCTGGCGTCAAGAAAGGCGACGTCGACAAAGTCATCCTTGTTGGTGGTTCAACTCGCGTTCCTGCTGTCCAATCGGCCATCGAAAAGGAGACTGGTAAGGCCCCATACAAAGGCATCAACCCTGACGAAGCCGTTGCCATGGGTGCTGCACTCCAGGCAGGTATCATCGCAGGTGATGACGATGTTTCGGACATCCTCCTTCTCGACGTCACACCACTGACACTTGGTATCGAAACCCTTGGTGGCGTTACAACGACCATGATCGAACGAAACACGACCATTCCTGCACGACGAAGTGAAATCTATTCCACGGCAAGCGACAACCAACCTGCTGTTGAAATCCACGTCTTGCAAGGTGAGCGTGAGTTTGCTAAGGACAACGTGACACTCGGACAATTCCACCTGACGGATATCCCTCCAGCTCCACGTGGCGTTCCTCAAATCGAGGTTACCTTCGACATCGATGCAAACGGTATCGTCAACGTCAGTGCCAAAGACATGGGCACAGGCAAGGAACAATCCATCAAGATTGAGTCCCAAACTTCGCTTTCCGAAGATGAAATCCAAGCAAAGATTGCTGAAGCAGAATCCTTTGCAGAAGAGGACAAGCGACGAAAGGCCAAGATTGAATTGCGAAACATGGCCGATCAAATCGTCTATCAAACACGACGAACGCTTGACGAAAACGAAGACAAACTCGACGCATCCGATCTTGAGCCAGTTCGAGAGAAATTGACCGAACTTGAGGCGCTTGTTCAAGATGCTGATGGTAAGCCAATCGATGACGAAGCCATGGACGAGGCTGCCATTCAAGCCAAGGTCAAGGAAGTTGAAGAGTCGATGCATGCCATCTCTTCCAAGTTGTATGAAGCTGCTGCTGCTGAAATGGCAGAAGCAGAAAGCAACGAGGGCGATGGTTCGATCAATGTTGAAGGCGATGACGTCGTCGACGCCGATTTCGAAGTTGTTGATGAAGAAGACTGAACATCGACCTTATGTGTAGGTCACCGTTGGTGCGACCATGAGCGATGTTCCGATCCTTGAGGAAACGGACCGTACGACAGGACGGGATGCTCTTCGCAAGAACATCCAGGCTGCTATGGCCCTCGCAGGAGCAGTACGCTCAACCCTTGGACCAAAAGGTCTTGACAAACTGCTCGTCGATGATGAAGGACGCAGCATGGTCACGAACGATGGAATCACCGTTCTTGAATCGGCAAAGGTTGAGCATCCGATTGCACACATGCTCATCGCTGCCAGTGCTGCACAAGATCAGACCGTCCGCGATGGAACTACATCGACGGTTCTTCTCGCTGCTGAATGGTTGCAAAACGCGTGGCATCTCGTCGTTCAAGGCGTTCATCCTGCAACGATTGCTCGTGGCTATCGAATGGCAGAAGCATACTGCAAGGAACATTTGGATTCCCTCGCATTCAAGGCAAACAGCGATGACATACTCTCTGCAACGATGACATCGCTTGCGGGTAAGCTCCATCAAAAGATGCAATCGACCATTTCTGCATGTGCTGTTGAAGCCGCTGAAGCGATTACCATGGAATCCGATGGAAACGTGGTTGCAGATCCGACACGCGTGAAAGTCATCACGCGCAGTGGCCCTGCGCTTGAAGAATCCAAACTCATCACAGGTCTTGCCCTTTCAAAGAAACGAGCTCATGTTGAGATGCCTTCTTCTCTAGGAGCAGGGTCGATTCTCTTGGTCGATGGAGGCCTTGAACTTCGTTCACTCTCGACCGATGTTCAACTGAATGTTACGTCCACAAGCGTTCTGCAATCCTTCCGAGATGCGGAACAACAACGCCTGCTTGACCAAGTCAAGATGCTGGTTGACCTCGATGTGACGCTTCTTGCGTGCCGAGAAGGGATTGATGACAGCATGCATGCGCATCTCGCAGAGGCAGGAATCAAGGCATTCCGCCGAGTTGCAAAGAGCGATCTCGAACTTCTCGCACGGGGATGTGGTGCACGACTTGTTCCTTCGATTCATCAGGCGAAAGAACAAGATGTGGGCGTCTTCATCTCAAGCAAATGTGAACGATGGGGCGACGTTGATCATTGGATTCTTGAGACGGATGAGGGGGGTGCAACCTTTGTTGCAACTGGAAGCACCGATACCGTTGTCGGAGAAGTTGAACGATGCTTTGCTGATGCACTCGGTGTTGCTTGCAGATTGAAGGAAAATCCACAATTAATTCCAGGCGGAGGTGCAACCTACATCGCCTTAGCTCGTCGATTACGTCGATATGCTGAAACCGTCCCTGGCCGAGAACAACTCGCCATCGAAGCATTTGCTGATGGATTGGAAGCCATTCCACGTGTTCTCGCTGAAAATGCAGGCATGGATTCCATCGACACCTTGCTCCAAATCGTATCCATTCAGACCAAAGAAGACGATGATTGCATTGGATTGAACGTCGTCACCCGCCAACCGGAGAACATGCGATCGTCCAACATCGTGGAACCTGCACGAATTCTCGAACAAGCCATTTCAGGTGCGAGCGAAGCGACCATCGCCGTTCTTCGCATCGACGATGTACTTTGGGCAAAGCAAGAAATCAGCGTTCCGGATGATGTTCAGGCCAGCCTTGATGGTACGGCACCAGACCGTCGATAAGTCGATTTGTGTGGGTTCAATGAAGAACCAGCATATAAATATGCTAAAATTGCCGGGCAAGCATGGTCAACGTTGGGATTGACGACATTGCGATTCACTTTCCACGCTTGTACATGGACATGCGTGACTTCGCAGAAATGCGTGGAGCAGACTACGGAAAACTGAACAAAGGACTCGGTTTGAAGGCGATGGCCATTCCCGATGTTCACGAAGATACGGCAACAATGGGTGCCATGGCCGTCATGCGATTGATCGATCGAAACGGCATCGATCCACGAGAAATAGGACGAATGTATCTCGGAACAGAGTCGGCTCTTGATGGTGCAAAGCCTACCGCAACCTACATCCTCGATATGCTCACACAACGGTACCAAGACCGATTCGGTGAGGATTGCTTCCGAAACTGTGACGTCGTCGACATGACCTTTGCATGCATTGGCGCTGTCGATGCCCTCCACACCACACTCGACTGGGCTGCTCGCTCGAGCGAGGAAGATGACCGCATTGGTATTGTCATCTTCTCAGACAATGCAAAGTACGATCTTGAATCCAGTGGGGAATACACCCAAGGTGCTGGTGGAGGCGCCTTGTTGATTCGTCAAAACCCTCGTCTTCTCGAAGTTCCTGATTGCTGGGGAGTCTCAACAACGCCGGTCCATGATTTCTTCAAGCCACGACGAAACGTCAGCATCCGTTCCGTGATTTCCAATGTCATGACGCTGGCCCAAGAGGCTGGTCAATCGGTCAAGAAGGGAATCGTTGAGCGCATGGTCAAGCATCTTCCTGAGTCAACTGTCCGTCGTCTCGGAATCTTCGCTCATGGTGAAGAATCCGTCAGCGTCCACCGAGATGAACCTGTTTTCGATGGTCAATTCTCAAATCGATGTTACCAGCAAGCTGTTCGACAAGCGTTCCACAATTTCAGTCAGCGAGCCATCAAGCAAAAGCGATGGGACCCTGAACTCGATACGCAGTTTACAGAACAATGGTCTCGAATCATCATGCACCTTCCTTATGCATTCCAAGCCAAGCGAATGTTCCCTGATGTGTTCCGTCACGATCGCATGAACACGCCGATGTGGCCTAACGTCATCGAACAGATTGGCGAACAACCAGAGAAGCCTGAATCCGATGATCCTGAAGCCATCATGGCTTGGGAAAAAGAGATGGATGGATATCGTCGTGCCATCTCCAAGACACCTGAATACATGGATTTCCACAAAGAACGCATCGAAAAGGGACAACGTGCTTCAAGTCTGATCGGGAATCAATACACCGGTTCGATCTTCTTGGCACTCATGTCCACCTTCGAATCGGATTTGGAGGACAACTCCAAACTTGAAGGTGAATTGTTTGGCCTCTGTGGTTATGGTTCTGGTGCGAAAGCGAAGGTGTTCGAAGGTAAGGTTGCTCCACGATGGCGCGAAGTCGTTGCAGGCTGGCAATTGTTTGAGCGCCTTGCAGGTCGTGTCGCCATCGACCAAATCACCTACGAAAATCTCCACAAGGGATTGCAGGAAGAGAGCGTTGTCTCTCCTCGTGGGGAATTTGCTCTTGTTGAAATTGGTGAAGATGGAGCCAACGAAGGCGCCCGTACCTACAAGTGGATTTCACAGTGATTGCACTGAAGGAAAAATCACTGGTTCTTCGAAAGCCCTTCCAGCATGGCTTTGACCATAGCATCGAGATCGAAATGTGGTGACCAGTTCCATTCCTCTTTGGCGACCGAACCATCGATTGAATCTGGCCAAGAGTCTGCATAATTCTGCCGTACATCAGGTTTGAAGTCAAACGTGAAACCATCCACTTCGTTGGCGATAGCTATCGCCAATTCTTCTGCAGTAAACGAATAACAATCGATGTTGTATCCGGCTTTCGATTCGCCTAGATGTTCACTTGGCTCATCCATCAACATCAGTGTTGCCCGGATGGCATCGTCCATGTAGAGCATGGGCAATCGTGTATCTGCACGGACAAAGCAATCGTAATGTCCGTCGTTCAGTGCAGCATCGAATATTTCCACAGCATAATCTGTCGTGCCACCTCCTGCTGGTGCTTTGTACGAAATCAAACCAGGATAACGGATGCCTCGAATGTCCAATCCGTATTTCTCTTCGTACTCTTTAGCGAGTTGTTCCCCTTCGACTTTGGTTTCTCCATACACAGTTGTTGGATTCAGTGGTGTGATTTGAGGAGCATGTTTTGGTGCATCTGGTCCGTAGACTGCGATGGATGAAGGAGTAAAGACGCGCATCGAACATTCTCGCGCTGCTTCGAACACAGAGATCGTTCCACCAACGTTGACCTTTCGACACAACTCTGGATTCTTCTCACCGGTCGCAGAGAGCAGTGCTGCTAGGTGATAGACAGTACCAACGCCTTCTTTCTTACACACATCGATGATCGCTTCAGTATCGAGAACATCGAGCGTGAGATATGGCCCTTGGCTGAGGTCAACCTGTTCGGCTGGACGAAGGTCAGAAGCGATGACAGATGAAGAACCATGTTGCTTGCGCAACGCTTCAACAAGTTCGGTTCCAATCTGACCAAGGGCCCCTGTGACCAATATCTTGTCGCCAGATGGTCCCGACATACACCCTGCTTAATCTGACGATACTTGAACGTAGAGATGAACCATAGTCAATTGTCTTAGCCAATATTGATATGGTATGCGCGACGGCTAGAAATCCCGTTGATAGGTTTGAGGTACGTAATTGTCAGCGGGGGCGTGCTCAGCGGACTGGGCAAAGGTGTTACTGCAAGTAGCATCGGCGTTCTCCTGAAGAGTGCCGGCTTGCGTGTAACGTCAATCAAAATTGACCCCTATCTGAACAGCGATGCTGGAACTATGAGTCCGTTCGAACATGGTGAAGTCTTCGTTCTAGACGACGGTGGTGAAGTCGACCTTGACCTCGGTAATTACGAACGCTTCCTCGATCTCAACCTAGCTCGAGACAACAACCTCACGACCGGTAAGGTCTATTCCAAAGTCCTCGAAGCAGAACGACGCGGCGACTATCTTGGAAAAACGGTTCAAGTCATTCCACACATTACCGATGCTGTTCAAGATTGGATCATCGATGTTGCCAAGCGACCTGCTGACGGAAGCGATGAAACACCTGATGTCTGCATCATCGAACTTGGTGGTACAGTTGGCGACATCGAAAGTGCACCATACTTGGAAGCGCTCCGTCAATTCCAGTTCCGAGTTGGAAGGGAGAACGTCACCTTCGTTCACGTCTCCCTCGTTCCAGTTATGGGCCCTGTTGGTGAGCAGAAGACCAAGCCAACTCAGCACACGGTCAAGGAACTCATGGGCCTCGGCATCACCCCAGACGTCCTCGTTTGTCGCTCAAGTAAGCCACTGAATGACGAAACCCGACAGAAGCTTTCTGCCTTCTGTCATGTCCGTCCCGAAGCTGTCTTCTCGACACATGACGTTCCCAACATCTACCACGTTCCATTGATGCTTGAGGAACAAGGATTCTGCGATATTCTGGACATCGACTGCGACAAGACAGGTCTTCTCGCTGAATGGAGAGATATGGCACATCGACTGGATGAACTCACCGAAGAAGTCAACATTGCTATGGTCGGAAAATATACCGATCTTTCCGATGCTTATCTCTCCGTCATCAAATCCCTCCAACATGCTGCACTTGCTGTTGAGCGTAAACTCAACATCGATTGGATTGAAGCAAGCGACTTGGAAGATGCAGACAACGCCGAGGCGTGGAATCTCCTTCGCAATGCCAACGGTATCTTGGTCCCGGGTGGCTTCGGTGATCGTGGCATCGAAGGAAAGGTGCTCGCTGCACAACACGCTCGCGAGAACAATGTCCCCTATCTTGGCATTTGTCTCGGATTGCAGGTTGCGACCATCGAATTCTGTCGCAACGTCTTGGGTATCAACGATGCAACATCAACTGAATTCGATGCAGATGCTGCCAATCCTGCCGTGATTTTCATGCCCGAAATTTCGAAGACGCACCTCGGAGGAACGATGCGTCTCGGTTCTCGGCCGACCATTTTCCAAGTGGATGATTGCGTTACAAAGCGACTCTACGGTGGTCATGATTCGGTCGATGAACGCCATCGTCACCGATACGAAATCAATCCTGATCTGGTTGATCAAATCGAATCTGCTGGACTAAAATTCGTTGGAAAGGACGAAAGTGGACAGCGTTGTGAAATCTTTGAACTCGATGGACATCCATACTACGTTGGCGTCCAGTACCATCCTGAGTTCAAGTCTCGTCCTGGTCGCCCAAGTCCACCGTTCCTCGGTTTACTTCTCGCTTCAAGCGGTCAACCGCTACCTTAAGCATCCAACACTCGAATCACTCGAGTTGTACGATAGCCTTGCAACAATTTGACAAAACGTCGTTGTTGGAATTCCTCATCCAGAGCAACATCGCCTGTATCGATTCGTACACTCGAAAGGCCCAACAACTTCGATGGAGTTGCAACACCAAGAATCGAATCCAAACCGATCGCTCGTAGTACATCTGGAGAGAGTTGAAGGTTGCCTCGCCCGATGAGGAAGCCTTGTCCACCCATCGGTGAAAGAAGCAGTAAACGTGGTCCTTCGTAATCCTTCAAATGTTCAAGCAGAGCCTTCTCGTTCAAATCTGCGTGAACCTTCCCTTTGTGTTGAATATCGATGCCGAGAAGTGTAAGTTCCACATCGAGATGTTCTCCCATTCTGCGTAACGTTCCGCCGCTTCCCCATATGACCATGAGTTCAGAATCTGCTTCGATGAGGTTCCCGATGTGGTTTGCAAGCCCCTCAATGGTCTCAGCTTCACTTGCACGCTCGACTTGTTCCTTTGCACCTTGCATGAATCGTGGACTCGAGGGTGTCCATGCCTCACCATACATGCGAACTTTCCACTCACCGCGTTGGTAGATTTCCTCATCCAAATCCATGACTTCCGTGATGGCAACCATCAGATCGCCCTGTAGGAATGCGAGGAGGACCTCGGCGGCAGCATTTGGCGTTGTAGCAAAACAACCCGAATGCATCTTTACCCCTGCTGGAACCCCAATCAGAGGCGTTTCATGACCATCAAGAGCATTGACGATGTCTCTGGTTGTCCCATCACCGCCGGCGTAGAGAATGGCATCAATATTGGCTGAAGCCAAATCCAAAACGAGTGCGGCGGTATCATCAGCCGTTGATTCAGATGGTGATGGTTGGCGTTGTTCGTAATCGACGCCATCGAGCCAATCTCCTCCCATTCGACCGGTCCAAGCAACAAACGTAGGGTCAACACCCATTCGATTCAAACTGGATTGTTGCAGGTCAAGGAATTTGGATATGCATTGTTGCATTCGAGGACCTGAACGGTCGACTGCACCGGCTTCACGTGCTTCTTTGGCGCGTCCATCGCTTCCTTTGAATCCCAATCGCCCACCCAAACCAGCATCTGGATTGACAACGATGCCGATTCGCATAACCCGACGTTCCTTCGTTTCGTTTTCAATCATTGCTCTCAACCGTATGGAATCCATCAACCGATGTTTTCATGGTGCTACGGATGATGGCGTTTCATGGTCAAACAATCCGAACCGGACGAGATTGCCCTCGATGACATCATGAAAGAAAGCATGAAAGAAATGGGCAAGGGCGAAGCATCACACGAAGAGGTCGTTCCAGAACCTCAAACAGAATCACCAAAGGTTGAGGAAACGAAACCACAATTCGGATTCACACTCGGTGGTTCACAAACGCCGGATTCGTTCGTAGTTTCAACACCCAAGAAAGAGCAAGATGAACAGGTCAAACACCAAGTCATTCTTGACAAACCGAGTCAAGGTTTGGACGATGACATCATCGTTGATTGGTGATTTCAAGCGTCGCATTGATGAATGGGACCGTCGAGGGTGAGGCAAGAGGCGTCCCCATGTCGATGGTCAACGTTACCCTTCCTGATGGTACTGTCAACGAATACGCAGCAGGCGTAACTGCTGGCGAAGTCGTGACCGATGCACTTGGAAAGAAGCACGGATGTCTGGCAGCACGCATCAACAATGTTGAACGCGACCTCTCCACACCGCTAACAGACGATTGCGATGTCGAAGGTATTCTTGCTGAGAGCGATGAAGGCATTCACATTCTTCGCCACAGTGCTGCACACTTGCTAGCGCAATCGGTTATGGAACTCTATCCTGATGCAAAGCCAACCATTGGTCCAGCCATCGATCGTGGATTCTACTACGACTTTGCTATGGAACCCATCGGCGAAGGCGACTTGAAACCCATCGAGAAAAAAATGCACGAGATTGCTCGACGAAATCTCAAGGTTGAGCGTGTAGAACTGGACGACCAAGAACTTCGTGAGCACTTCACATCAAATCCATACAAGATTGAAATCATCGATGACAAATTGGAAGACGGAGATGGCTCAACCATCTACAAGCAAGGTGAATGGTACGACCTTTGCTTAGGCCCACACGTTCCAAGCACAGCGAAATTGATGTTCAGCCGTCTTACCTCGGTCTCCTCTGCCTACTGGCGTGGCGATCAATCCCGTGAGCAGTTGGTACGAATTTACGGCATTGTTGAGCCAACAAAGGAAGCGCTGAAAGCAACATTGCATCGAATGGAACAAGCGAAACTACGCGACCACCGAAAACTTGGCAAGGATTTGCAATTGTTCCATGTTGACGAAGAGGTTGGTCAAGGACTCATTCTCTGGACACCGCGCGGTGCTATTGTACGACAGCAATTGCAAGATTTCATTTCGCATCATTTGCGCCGACAAGGCTACGACCAAGTGTTCACGCCCCACATCGGAAAATTGGATTTGTACCGGACATCTGGACACTTCCCCTATTACCAAGACAGTCAATATCCTCCACTCGTTGAACGTGACCTCATGAAAAAACTCGCAGATGAAGGATGTTCGTGTTCCGAATTGTCCAACCTGATGAGCACTGGAGACATCGATGGATACATGCTCAAACCGATGAATTGCCCACATCACGTCAAGATCTATGCATCACAAGCTCGGTCCTACCGAGACCTTCCTCTTCGTCTCGCAGAGTTTGGAACGGTGTATCGATGGGAGCAATCCGGTGAAATCTCAGGAATGACGCGTGTTCGTGGATTTACACAAGACGATGCACATCTCTTCGTTACTGAAGACCAAATCGCTGACGAAGTCATGGGATGCATCGAACTCGTTCAAACCATCTTTGACGTTCTAGGTATGCACGATTACCGTGTGCGAGTCGGATTGCGTGACCCGAACAGCGACAAATACGTTGGTGAATCCGAGCGATGGGATCGGGCCGAAGAAGCATGTCGCTCTGCAGCGGCTCAACTCGGCGTCAACTGGTCTGAGGAAGAGGGCGAAGCTGCCTTCTACGGACCAAAGATCGATTTCGTAGTCAAAGACGTCATTGGTCGAGAATGGCAACTTGGAACCGTTCAAGTCGATTACAACCTTCCTGAGCGCTTCGACTTGTGGTACAAGGGCAGTGACGGTGAAAACCATCGCCCGGTCATGATCCATCGTGCACCATTTGGCTCAATGGAGCGTTTCTGTGGTGTACTCATCGAGCATTTTGCTGGAAAATTCCCTACCTGGTTGTCACCAACACAGGTCCACATCCTCACCATCTCGGAAAAGCACAAGCAATATGCATCCGAGGTTGCCCAGAAGCTGAAGGATGTTGGCGTTCGTGTCAAGATCGATGATGGGGACGATACGATTGGAAAGAAGATTCGAACGCATCGTAAGATGCGCCCTGCCTATCTCATGATTCTTGGCGATGGTGAGATGAACAACAACTGTGTTTCGTTGCGTTCACGTACAGGCGAGCAAATTGCTGACATTCCTGTCGACCAATTCCTCTCCGACCTCAAGGAAGAAATTGATAACAAAATTTCAGAACCTTCCTTGGTCCCAAAAGCTCAGGAAAACTGAACTTCATTACTGCATCAATTCGCACTCCATAAAAGGAAGCAGGGTGTGGCAAATCCATGACTGGACCGGTGATTGTTGAGGGGTTTGCCTCCATCGCCATTGTTCCATTGGTCCTCGCAGCAGTCATAGCCCTGTTGTTTTGGCGAACGGTTGTTCCACGACAGTTGCGTGGATTGCAGGTTGCATTCGAGACAGGCCCCATGCGATACGAGGTTCACACCGTAACAGAATCGTTTGGCGAAGCACGTGATTTGCTTCGTTCACGCGGCATGCGTTTTGGAGTCGCAACCTATCTTTTTGCACTGACAGGTGCATTGCTTCTCTTCTTCGAATACCTCATCTATGCACAAGGTCAGAGCGACGGTTTTCACGCTCCCAACATTTCACTCGCATTGATTCTGATCATCCTTCCTGCAGTCATTTCATCGGGCTCTTCTTTGGGTGCTCAAATCATCAAACCGATTGGACATGGGAAAGCAAAGTTGCAAGAATCCAGCAGTGCACGAAACACCGCTTACATTGCATTGACAATCTTCTGGTTCCTTGGCGTCGGCCTGTTTTACTCACTTCTCGGCTCGTGGGGCGTTCCA
>JBMYNT010000048.1:0-12326 GCA_049598575.1 Candidatus Poseidoniaceae archaeon
CCTGCAATTCCTCCTCCAAAACTAACAGACATTCGTTGGCGTGAACCACCTACCATGGCACCTCCTGCCTCAGTGACATCCCCACGCATTGTGACGAGACGAACACCACCCATGTTCTGTCGGGCAATGTCCATGTTCTGAACGATCAATGTATTTCGTAATGCAAACTTGATGGCCGTATCGATTCGTGGATCGTATTCGAGTAATTCGTAAGCGAAACCAATGACGCCTGGCTTTCTAGCAACCATCATCGCCTTACCACCAGCACGGCTGGTCGAGAGTTTGTTCAATGGAAGGAAGGTTGCTCGTCCAGCCTTTCGCTGTGCAAGCCAGCGAATTGCTTCCGCGGCTACCTCATCGGAATCGACAACAACCGAGGTCATAGCTCCACCAAATGCGGTGGCAAGTGCAGTTTCGTGTTCCGAATCGATTGGAGCACACAACTCAGCAATGGTGCCAATGATGCCTTTGATCTCACCACGGTCCCGAGCGCCAAGAATTGCTGCAGCACCTCCTGCCATGCCTTTGGAATTCGATTTGTTCTCCAATTCTGCTCGTGCGGAACGGAGTTGTCGTTCGGTTTCCGTCATCTTCTTCTCAACGGCGGCCGACTCTTCGAGAAGACGAGATTCTGCTCGTTCAGCATCAAGAATTTCCTGAGTCAGTGAAGAACGGTCGACCTTCTTTCCTGCGGATGCTTCCTTGAATTCGGCCTCCTTCTCTTCAAGTTCGAGGCGTGATTCCTCAGCAGCCTCCTGAGCCTTGGCAAGATTTGCTTCGACGAGTTCTGCTTGTGCTGCAGTTCTGTCGACATCGGATTGTGCAGCAGCAACGGCCTGCTTTGCTTTCTCAAGTTGCTGGATGGCATCGCTTAGGGCTCGATTGAGTTCTGCGTGATTCTTTCCTGAACCCTCGAGGAGGGCCCTGACCTTGTCTTCCTCAATCTGGGCTTCTTCGAGGAGTCGTTCCGACTCTGCCATCTGGTCTTGACTGGATTGTACCTCTTGGAGGAGTGCTGTCAGAGCTGTTTCTGCTTCTTGATAACGTTCAAGCACCTGCTCACGTTCTTCGGCATCATCGATGTTGGCTTGTAATGAGTCTTCAATTCGGTCTTTGTCACGATCGATTTGAACACGTAGGTCATGGATGGCTTGCGATAATCCATCACCTTCATCGCCGAGCAATGCATCGATTTGTTTCTGAATTTCCCCAATCCGGTCATCAAGTTCAACCAATTTCTTACTACCGGTTTTGACCTGTTCTTCAAGCGATGTTGCTTCTTCAACGAAGCGCAATTGTTCGGCGATCTGGTGTTCCAATTCCATTCCGAGACTTGCAAACATGGCCTGATAGCGTTGTGAGCGTGACGTAAGGAGTTCATCGGTAATGGATTGAGCCTTCATGGCTACTTTGCGTTCTTGCTCGAGTTCCTTGAGCCGTGCTTGTTGCTCTTCTTCGAGCATGCCAATGCGTTCGATGTAGGAATCGACACTCTCCTTCTGTTTCTTGGCTTTTCGAATTTCATCATCATACGATGTGACGCCTGCAACACCATCGAGCACCTTTCGGCGTTCAATCGGCGTCATTCGTGCAAGCCCGGTTACGTCTCCTTGAAGGACAATGTTGTAACCGTCAGGGCGAGCGTTGGCCGCGTTGAGAAGGCGGTGGAAGGATTTCTGAGAAGATTCTTCTCCATCGAGCAAGTAACTGGATACGACGTTGTCCGAGGCAGTGAGACGAATCGAACGTGTCATTCTCACCTCATCGCTTTCGATCGGCAATCGACGGCGACCGCTGGAAAGCACTGGATTTCCAAAAACGAGTGTTACGGTACAACCTCGGGCGGGTTTGTAGCCTTCTGCACCGTTGAAGATGAGTTGTTTTGTGTTCTGTGCACGTATTGTTCTTGTCGATTTTGGACCGAGAACGAACTGGATGGCATCTCCACAATTGGACTTCCCTGACCCGTTTGGGCCGGTAATCGCAGAGAATCCACGATCAAGAGGGATGACCACTTCTCCACGGAATGATTTGAAATTCTCCATCTCCAGTGCTTTTAGAAACATCCCAATCCCCTTTTGGCCAATTTGACCTTAGGTCAAACACCGTACATCGAGGACATTTAAACAATCGGTTGATTATGCGTCGGAGCATATCGTTTTTGAGGTCGAAAAATACCGCCGATTTGCTCAAACAACACCGCTCATTCGACACTCTTTGCAACCGCCACCTTTGCAGAATGGGCAGGTTGCTCGAACTTTGGGTGAATTGCGTGTTCGGAAGGGCACAAGGTGCGCATCACGATCGAGCAAGCGACTGCGACGAGCGAGCCCCTCCCTCGAAGCTGACATCGAGCGTGCTTTTTCATTGAACACTTCCTGGACTCGACGCTCTTTTTCACGACTGTGCTCCAAACGTTGATAGTTTTCTTCAAACTCAGAGAGTTCGTACTTCGGACCTCGAATCAAGAGCGTCCCTACCACGGCGAAAAGAATCTGTACCATCCATGGATCAAACGGCAACGGGATAACATCAGCGATGCTTTCTGAACTCGCCGATGTTGGTAGCCATTGGAGGCGATCGAGAATCGCAAGACCAAACAAGACGACACCAGAAATGAGCATCACTCGTCGTATTCGCTTTGCGAGGCGTGGATCGGAAGGCATCCTGAATCGTCCCGCTGTGACAATCAGAATTCCCCAAAACAGAAGCAGAATGTCAGCAGTCCCCCAAGTACCCTTCTCACTCAAGCAAAAAGCGGTCCCAGTTTCCTGAATCTCTTTCTCCATTTCAGGAATGGTGCAACCAGGATCAGCGAGTCGAAGAACATCCAAGCGAGACGAGCCTGCTCCTTCGACAACGTTCTCTGCCACCATTCCAAAGTGGACATTGGCGATGACGAAAACAATCGTTGCAAGGCCCAGCAAGCCGATGAGCTTCCGCAACATGGTAATTCCTAGAATCCGCAACACATAGCCCTATCGCTGCAACAACCGATGTCATCAAGAACAGCGAACCTATGGGCTCAAACATGCCTCGTGTACTCATCATAGGTACAGGCATTGCTGGACTCTTTGCAGCCTTGCGTCTTGCAAACGAAGGGTTCCAAGTTGAGATTATTACAAAGCAGCGTCCCAAGGATTCCTCGACCAATTGGGCACAGGGGGGTATCGCAGCGATTCTGGACAAAACCAATCTCCAAGAAATCGATGGTCACATCAAAGACACGCTCGATGCAGGCGATGGTTTGTGCGACGAGGATGTTGTTCGCATGGTCGTTGAAGAAGCAGGTGAACGAATCTTGGATTTGCTTTCCATAGGTGTTGAGTTTGAGCGAAACAAGGAGGGAGCGTTCCAACTGGCACAAGAAGGTGGACATTCATCAAGACGCATCTTGCATGCAAAAGACGCTACTGGGAGAGAGATTGAACGAGCGCTTACAACGGCTGCACGAGAACACGACCGAATCAGAATGCGCCCAAACACGCTTGCAATCGACCTCATTCAACGCCAACACAAATCACCGAACAAGGGCGTTTGTGGAGTTTGGGCACTCGATCAAGACACGAATCAAGTCATGACCATCGTTGGTGATGCCGTCATTCTTGCAACTGGTGGCGCTGGACAGCTTTGGGAAAAGACAACAAATCCATCTGTATCGACTGGCGACGGTATCGCCATGGCCTATAGAACAGGGGCTTCCATCATCAACATGGCCTTTGTACAGTTCCATCCTACAGCACTCGTCGTTGAAGGAGAGCGCCCTTTTTTGATCACTGAAGCATTGCGAGGAGAGGGCGCAGTCTTACTCGACCAAGAGGGATATCGTTCATGGAAAGCAAGTGGTCAAGAAGACCCAGCATCGTTTTCATTTACTCTGCAAGCCTCATCTCTCGGCTCGATGGCGACACGGGACGTCGTAGCAAGAGCCATCGATCAACGCTGTGCAGAAACAGGATTCTCACACGTCTATCTCGTCACAGAACATTTGGATACGCAACATCTCAATGAGCGATTTCCAATGATTGCAGAGCGATTAGGCAAGGATGGACTCAAGCTCGGAATCGACCCACTGCCTGTGGCTCCAGCAGCGCATTACATCGTTGGAGGCATCGAAGTGGACAATGTTGGCTCAGCATTAATGGCAGGCTCAAAGCAACCTATTCCAGGATTGTTTGCCATTGGTGAAGTGGCTTGTACCGGGATGCATGGTGCGAATCGACTCGCCTCAAACAGTCTCTTGGAAGCCGTTGTGTTTGCCCACCGTTGTTCAACACATCTCATCGAGAAAGGGATTTCCGAGATTCAAATCTCGCCTCCGAACTGGCGTTCCGATGGTTTGGATGAGTTGCAGGAACATGGTCCAGTCGCTCACGATCGTGCTGCACTGAACCAAACAATGCGGTTCGAAGTAGGCGTATCGAGACGATTTGCTCGATTGCAACGGGCGATACGTCGCTTGCAATTGCTTGAAAAAGAAATTGATGTCATTTGGAAATCAAGCCTCCCAACTCGAGAAATCGTCGAATTGAGAAATATGATTCTGGTCGGAATTCTTGTTGCAGAAGATGCGGAACGTCGAAACGAAAACAGAGGATTGCACTTCAACAAAGATCTCAACGAAGATGTTCAATGATGGACGCAAGAGCATGATTCAGGGGCGTTTGAAGGCCAACCATTTCACCACGACGACAAATTTCTGCATTGAGTGCTTTGATTTCAGTTTCACGCCCTGAGCGAATGTCTTGCAACATCGAGCAACGATTGTTACGTGTTGCTTCGAGGACAGTACGTAACTGCTCGATGAGAATGTCATCATCAGCAAGACGTACACCTTCTGCGCGTGCAATCATTGCGCCTTCGAGCATGACACTCACAGCAGATTCAAACAACATTGGCTCGAGCAACGCACCGTTTTCCTTTCCAAGCAAACCTGCAATCGGATTGATAGCAATGTTGAGGAGCATTTTGTTCCAAAGTAAGACGCGTCCATCCGCCTCCCATTGTGGTTGAAGGCCTGCTTCTTTGAGAAGTTGCATGAGTGCTTCAACCGATTCTTCGGTATGATGATGCATGAACGGTCCAATGGAAATCTGTCCTACACCTGCCCAGCAAACGTGTCCTGGCTCAGGACGGTAAGCTCCATGTGTCGTCGTTGTGGCAAGAACGCGATGTGCCCCAAATGTCTGAACCAATCGCTCCTCATGACCAAGCCCATTGGCAAGGGAACAAACGATTCCATCCATGCGAAGCAAATGCTTTGCAACAGCAAGATGCTGCTCAAAGGCAGTGGTTTTACCAGTCATTAGAACCACATCACAAGAGGATTCAACCGATTCTGGTAAAGCCTGTTCTTCGAGAAGAATTTCCCATTGCTGAGAAAAGATAGAGGATTCTTGTACACCCGAAATAGAAAGCCCTTCGACTGTAAGATGAGCAGCATGAAGCCCTCGTCCGTAGAGAAGCAAATCGCAGGATGTCGGAGCCAAACGTCCAGCAATCAGAGAGCCGATCGAACCAACACCAACGATGCCGATTCTCAAGACTAAGCCTCCATGTAGGCTCCAAATGTGACCAGAATAGCTCCATCTTGGTGCGTGAACTGATAGGTGTTGAACATGGCATCAGGAACGTCAAGTGTGAAATTATTCCAACCACTGGAGAGGGAATCCGGCAACATTGTCAGATCCCATGCAACATCACCAAAGGCGTCGTGGCGCAAAACAATGTCCAAATCATTGCTGTTGTAGAGAGCAATCTCCAATTGCGATGTTTCGGCAGACATTGGTTCATCCCAAAGGCGCAATGTTTGGTTGTTCTGATACAGTATCAAATCAGGACCTTCTTGGACCGTGAATTTGGATGCAAGACCATCTTCTTGGTTGCAATAGACATAGGTGCCTGCAGACAACTTCAAATGGAGACTTTCGTTTCCTTCTATAGAAGGAATCCTGTGTTTTGGCCTGATGCTCAAATCCCAGGACCAATTGTTGTTGTTCGATTGAGGAGGTGCTGTCAAAAATCCATCATCTGGGCAAGATGAAGCATTCTCTTGATACAATGTGCCTCCTTGATCAAACGGAGTGCCCCATCCATGCGTACCATCGATGAGCCATCCTTGGTTCGATGAAGATACGATGTGCGGCCACGTTACGTCAAAACCTACCACGAACGACAGGTTGCCGATGTTGACCGATTGAAGAAGAGATTGGGCTTGGGATGGTAGAGCTTGGTCGACCCCGTCCAAGCAAAGAACTGTGTCTTCGGAGGACAATGCTTGGGTAAGTCCGGCTTGTCCATCCAACCAAAGGAACGGCAACCATTCATTGCCCAAATCAGGGAAGGAAATATTGGTTGCAAAATCTTCGTGAACGTAGACATCGATGCAAGAAAGGACGCCGTCATCGCCTCGAACATGACGCCACTCTGCACCAACAGATGCATCGAGCAGTGGATGGATTGTTCCAGATTCTACGAATGCATTAGAATCATCGAAGACAATACTCAGTTCATAGTCAACCGAAGTGGGTTGATGTGAAACATTCTCATGCTGCATTGTAAGAACGAATTCCAACGATTCACCCGGCTGCAGCACGCCTTCACAGTGATCATTTCCACACGAAAGGTCGGATGACCAAAGAGCGTTACCAACAATTCCGCCAGAGACATTGTATGAACGTTCTTGCATTGATGGATTCTTGAGTTCGATTACAATCGAGGCATTCCATACATCGGCAAGTTCAGCGAATTCATCAACCGAAATCGAGTAGGTTGCCTCTGCATCCCATCGATTCACTGGTTCAACTGGGAACTGAGCAGGAATAGCGAACAAAATTGCAACAAAGAGCACAATACCCAATCGACGGTGGTTGTCTTCGGACAAGGGTCGATCACCGTCCATAAGGACGGGGATACGAGGGTCTCCACCCATGAACATCAGAAGTGGAATGAGAACGGACAAGACTGGGATCCAAATAGTGAATCCATTGAAAGCGTCGAAAATGAAGAACGCTGCCGTGATGAGAAGCATGAACATGAGGATTTGCGTTCCTGTACTTCGAGCCTCATGAATCCCCATACGAGCAACAAGGAGTCGTCCACCAGGGAAGGTAGGAATCGGGAGCATCAAGAGCCAACCGACCAGTGTTAGGAATCCAGCAGCGAAGAAGAACGGATGCCCCCAATCGAGCGTGTTTGAGAATGAGACATCAAATCCTGAACTGATGAGTTCAATGAGAAACGGCGGGTTTGCACGATATGGTTCGCTCGACAACATGTATGGATCGGATGTCAACAACAATCCCAGTGTCCAAAACACGAATCCAGAAAGCAACATCACAATTGGAACCGACACGGAAGTCCATGCTAATGAGGCTCGATCCGGCCAAGGACGTGCGTCCATGCGAGGCAAAGTTGGAATGAAGAAAATTCCGAATGGCCAAATGAAATAGGAAGTTGACAAACCAGAAAACAACCACAGGAGGACTGAAGGGTCCGGAATTGGGAGGATATGACCACTACGGACGCCGAATTTCGTAGATACTCTTGTTTGAACAAAGGAGGCTAGCAAGAGTGTTCCAAGAATCGGTAGTGCAAATCCTACCAATCCATCAAGATAGATCGAATCTGTAAACCAACCGCCCTCTGGGCGACCACTATCCATCCATCGGACGGCTGAGAGAAGCAATGTGATGATGGAAGCTGACCACATGTAGAAGTGGATTCTTGATCCTGGAAATTGACGATGTGGAAGTGGAAGCGTGGTCAACTGAATCACATCACCTCGATGCAACTTAGCCATCCAACCAAGACGCTCAAGATATGCATTCAATTCGATAAAATTCTCATCAAGTTGGTCGGATTCAATTTCCCACGTTGGCCATAATCCGCCAACATGTGAACGAACGGTGACGTATCTCTGAACGACACCTTCGAGGAGATCTTTCTGGTTCCATGCGTCCTTATGAACAGAGATTGGAGCCAGTTGAGCATCATCCAAATCCGACATGTAAGACTGGCCCCCTAGAGTGTTCTGAACACCACTCCCACATCAATCATGCCCTTTTTACAGAGCAGGATGGGAACTCACTTGTTCTTGAATCGCTTGAGACGGAAGGTCTCTTCACGTTCCATCTCTTCAAGGCGAAGTTGAATGAAGACTTTCGCCTCTTCGAGTTCTGGAATGACCTTGAACTCAAGCGCGTTGACACGACGCTTGGTCGCTTCAATTTCTTCCAAGAGTCGTTTCAGTGTTGCTTCCATTTCAGCGGCTTTGACAATTTTCTCAATCAATTCGCTAAAACTGTCGCTCGCTTCATCGATGTATGGGGATGAACCGATGAAACCAACACCACGCTCGGCAAACGTCGACTTGAGATTGGTTCCGCTTACGCTTGGAACAACGACACCCATGATGTTTCGACGTTCAACTTCAACCTCTGGATGTGCACTGTTAGCAATGGCAGCTGCTCGTACAGCAAGTCCACCTTCGATGGCGTTTGCAAGATCGATTCGTTGCTTGGCCAAGCGGAACGCTTCGGTAATCTCACGCTTTGCTTCAATCATTTCAGCGAGAAGTTGTCGGAACTCATGGAACAGACCGTCACGCTTCATCTTGAGAAGCTTGTAACCGTTTTTGGTTTGCTTGATGCGACCCTTGAGTTTGATCAACTCGCTACGGGTTGGTTTGATGTCAAGCGCCATGGTTTCACCTCAGAATTCAAGCCTTGTTGTCAGGATGGTACTTCTCAATCCACTTCTGGTCAAGACGGACGAGATACTTGGTGTCAATCGATGACATCAATTCCCAGCAGAGGTCAAGCGTCTCATCGATGGAACGGTCCTCGTCACGGGATTGACGTAGGAAACGGTCTTCAAAGACACCGGAGAAGTCAAGCAGTTGCTTGTCACGCTCGTTCAATGCATCCTCACCGACAATCGCAACAAGTCCACGAAGTTCACGACCTTGTGCGTATGCAGCATACATCTGGTCAGAAACAGACTTGTGGTCCTCACGTGTGGTTTCAGCACCGATACAGGAACCCATCAATCGAGAGAGGGATGGAAGAACGTTGATCGGCGGATAGATACCTTGCTGGTGAAGTTCACGAGAGATAACAATCTGTCCTTCGGTAATGTATCCAGACAAGTCAGGAATTGGGTGCGTAATATCGTCACCAGGCATGGTCAGAATTGGGAACTGTGTAATCGATCCCTTCTTCCCCTTGACAATCCCAGCACGCTCGTAGAGCATAGCAAGGTCCGTGTACATGTAACCAGGGTAACCACGTCGTCCAGGAACTTCTTCACGTGCAGCACCGATTTGTCGAAGTGCGTCACAGTAGTTGGTCATGTCCGTGTAGATAACGAGAACGTGGTAGTCGTGCTCGAAAGCGAGGTATTCAGCAGCGGTCAACGCAAGACGAGGCGTAATGATTCGCTCGACAGCAGGGTCGTCTGCAAGATTGACGAACAATGCAGCGTTCTCAAGCGCACCGGTTCGCTCCAAGTCGGAACGGAAGAAGTTGTATTCTTCAGCAGTGATTCCCATTGCACAGAAAACGACGATAAATTGCTCATCGCTTCCCTTCAACTTGGCTTGACGAGCGATTTGCAGTGCAATGTCGTTGTGTGGAAGACCAGAAGCCGAGAAAATTGGCAACTTTTGTCCACGAACGAGTGTTGTACAGCAGTCGATTGCAGAAATTCCAGTTTGAATGAAATCGTGTGGACTCTGTCGGCTGTATGGGTTGATCGCAGCACCAATGATGTCAGCGTTTTCTTCAGCCACGATGTCAGGTCCACCGTCACGAGGTCGGCCTGCACCATCGAGAATTCGACCGACGAGGTCTTTGCTAACTGGGAGCTTGAAAACATCGCCCATGAAGGTTACACCAGCAGTTCGGTCAATCTTTGCAGTTCCTTCGAAAACTTGGACGATAACAAGGTCGTCAGAAGTATCGAGAACTTGCCCGTTCTTGATGGATCCATCTGCGAGACGGATGGTAACAATTTCACCAAAGGCAAC
This sequence comes from Candidatus Poseidoniaceae archaeon, assembly GCA_049598575.1. GTDB lineage: Archaea > Thermoplasmatota > Poseidoniia > Poseidoniales > Poseidoniaceae > MGIIa-L2. The sequence continues at coordinate 10,028 of JBMYNT010000048.1, forward strand.
TGGCTCGGTCTTGTTCAAGAAAACCAGTGGTCCCTTGACGTCGGTAATGGTTCGGTATTCTTTTCCTGTCATGATATCACGTCCTAGTTGTCCTCCACAGTTGCAGCGATTTCATCGACCATGGACTTGACCATGTCATCGATGGTATCGATGTATCCCTTTTCGAATCGACCACGCATGAGTGCGGTTCGTGCTGGAACGTTGACAACATCGTTGAGTTGAGCACCAGCAGCCATTGCATTCTTTGCAGCTTCTTGGAAACTGAGAATGGCCTTGGACATGGAGTATTGCAAGTGGATGTCACAGTATGCGTCAACATCGTGGAATCCGTTTTGTTGCAAGAAGAACTCACGAATCATACGAGCAACTTCCAGTGTCAGTTGTTGGTCGACTGGAAGTGCATCAGAACCAACGAGTTGGACAATCTCTTGCAACTCGGCTTCAATTTGCAACAAACCGCTGATTTGGGTTCGAATCTCAGGGAAGTCTTGTGCAATGTTGTCACGGAACCATTGGTTCAGGCTCTGTGGGTACAGAGAGTACGAGTTGAGCCAGTTGATCGCAGGGAAGTGACGTTGTCGTGCAAGACCTGCGTCCAATCCCCAGAAAACCTTGACAATTCGCAGTGTACCTTGTGAAACAGGTTCGGAAATGTCACCACCAGGTGGGCTTACAGCACCGATAACTGTAACCGATCCATCGTCACCATTCTTGGTTTCAACACGACCAGCACGTTCGTAGAACTCAGCTATTCGGGATGAGAGGTAAGCAGGATATCCTTCTTCACCAGGCATCTCTTCAAGACGGGAGGAAATCTCACGCATTGCTTCAGCCCATCGAGAGGTTGAATCCGCCATCAGAGCAACATCGTAGCCCATGTCACGGAAGTACTCAGCAATGGTAATTCCAGTGTACACAGATGCTTCACGAGCAGCTACAGGCATGTTGGATGTGTTGGCGATCATGACCGTTCGGTTCATCAAAGGCTTACCGGTGTTCGGGTCAATCAAGTGAGGGAACTCGTCCAATACTTCAGTCATCTCGTTTCCACGCTCACCGCAACCGATGTAGACAACGATTTGAGCGTCGGAATACTTTGCAAGCGATTGTTGCGTAACCGTCTTTCCAGAACCGAACGGACCTGGAATACCTGCTGCACCACCCTTTGCGAGCGGGAACAGGAAGTCGAGAATACGCATACCGGTGATCAATGGTGTATCTGGTGCGTACTTCTGTCGGTATGGTCGAGGTGTTCGGACAGGCCACTTTTGCATCATCTGAATTTCTGAGCCATCCTCAAGTGTGCAAACGGTTTCTGTAACGTTGAAGTCTCCTGACTTAATGTCCTTGACAACACCACTCATGGTTGGAGGAACCATGATCTTGTGAACGATGGTTTCGGTCTCTTGAACGTGGCCAATGACTTGACCGCCTTCAACAGCAGCGCCCTTCTCGATGACGGCTTCGAATGTCCACTTCTTCTCAAGGTCAAACGCATCTGCATCGACACCACGAGTAATGAACACACCCATGACTTCTTCCAAGGTTGGGAGAGGTCGCTGGATACCGTCGTAAATCTGGGTCAGCAAACCAGGTCCGAGAGAAACCGAGAGGGTTTCACCTGTGTTGATAACTGGTTCACCAGGTCGAATACCTGACGTATCTTCGTAGACTTGGATGACAGCCTTGTCACCATGCAATTCGATGACTTCTCCCATCAATCCTTCATTGCCCACACGGACAACGTCATACATTCCTGCGCTCATTCCCGTTGCGGTAACCACAGGTCCCGAAATTCGGTAAATTACTCCTTCTTTGCTCATGTTCTTTTCCTCCATTTTGGAACATCATTTCCATAGGTCGACTCCGATTGCTCGTCGAATGGTTTCTCGGAGCGTGTTGTCTTCGTCCGTACCGATTCCAAGAACCGTCGGCGAGACAGAACCAGACAATTGCGAGCGCAATCGATCTGGCAAGGATGCAAGAACTGCGGAGTCAACAACAACAATTCCAACATCCTTTGAGTTGAGAAGGTCACGGAACACTTTGATGCGTTCCTCTTCACCTTCTGGATTGTAGAGATTCGAAATTCCAGCAAGCTGGAATCCGAGGGTAAATTCAGGTGTTCCTACGACTGCAATTTCCATGTTTTCACCTCATAGAATGTGAGCCTCTAGGATTTCAGGTGGCAAACCTGCGAGTCGACCACGAACGATCATTCGAAGGTCGGTGACCTCTTTGACTTTCATGGCGATGTAGTAAACGATTGGTAGCGCAGATACAGGATGGAGGTAGCTCA
>JBMYNT010000049.1:0-12255 GCA_049598575.1 Candidatus Poseidoniaceae archaeon
GTGAACCCTTGGAGGTGAGCGAGTCGACCGTACACCATCTGGTGCTGTTGGTAATCGTTGAGTGAAACATATCCAACTTCTGCAACAGCCTCACTACCAGCCTCAGTGTCCAATCCATAGAGCATGAATGGGATGGTGTTCTCGAGTGTTGCACCATCGACGAGGAGGTTCATGAAGAGCGGTCGTGAGAGCGGGTTGTACGATCCATCACGGACGCTGTTCGCGTCAGGAGTGACCATGTCACCAGCACTGTTCTCGATTGCAGCTGCAGCGAGTGTTGCCATGTTCTCTTGGTAGTAAGCGTATCCAAAGTAGCCGATGGATGTCTCGTCACCGATGAGTGTGTTCACGAGAACGTTGTCGTCAGCGGACTGTGTACCAGATCGGAATCCTTCTTCAGCCTCGTCGAGGACAGTTTCGTAGAAGTACTCGTAGGTACCAGAATCTGCGTCAGGGTATGCAAGAACAATCTCTGCAGCACCACAGTCTGCACTGAGGTCGGACCATTCCTTGACAGCATCTCCGTCATCGTTGGCAGGCGTGTAGCCTGTATCAGCTTCTGCGGAGAACATCCAGTGGAGCTGAGCGATGGTAAGTCCGCCGAGGTGTGTGTTGACACAAACGTCAGCAGCGCCACCCTTCTTCATGACAACCGACAATCCGTCGATAGCAACTTGAATTTGTCGAGCGGAGCGGGAAGTGTCGCCTGCGAGACAGTCCATTGTGTACCCATCATCGCCACGAGTTGCCTCTGTGTCTTTCCAGTCACGGGACATGTCGCCGATGTCAACAGGCGTACCCTTTGCGGAGTTGGCACAAACTCGGCCAGCACCGCCACCAGATCCGCCGCTTTCGACGGTGATGGTGACGCCTTCGCAGTTCTCTTGGTAGTATTCTGCCCAGATTTCAGCAAGAGGCAACACCGTCGAGGAACCTGCGATCTTGATGGAACCATCTGGTCCACAAGTTACCGTTCCGACATCAATACCGGTATCATCAACAACAGTCGTTGTGTTGTTGGTATTGTCGTTGTTGTTGTTCGAGTTCGATGAGTCATCGCTGTCATCATCGTCATTGCCAAGACAACCAGCGAGTGCTGAGACCATCATGAGGGCAATAAGGGCTATCGCTTTTTTCTTCGTATCGAGGGATATCATATTCTCTTCCCGCTCCACCGTAATTGTTTTTCTAATTGTCATTGGCCTACGGAACCTACATTCCCCTAAATATATCTATATACAACTATATACAAACTGATGTTAGAAGGTAGATGGTGGGAAGTCTATACCAAGGTGAAAATATGAAATCTTCCGTTGGAGTTGAATATAGAAAATTACAGGTCACAGGCGGTTCGACGTACATCGTTTCTCTGCCCAAGCGCTGGATTACTGAGAACAATCTGAAACCGAGTGACACCGTTGGAATCGAACACTTATCATCCGGTGAGATTCAGATTTCGCCAAAAGAAAACAAGAACTTACGACGTACTGTGGACCTGGACTTGACCAAGTATCCACGTGGCGCGCTCTACGATTACCTGATTGGGATATACGTGAGTGGTGCAGATCTTATTACGATTCGAGATAAAACTGGGATCGGAATCAAGGAGCGAAGAATCATTCGGCAATTTTTGCGAGACACTCGCGGAATGGAAATCTCCGTCGATGAGGACAATTCGATTACCATTGTCTCACTCCTCAACCCCAATGAACTTCCGTTACAGGTTAGTTTGAACAGAATGTATCTTCTTGTAACCAGCTTGGTTGAGGATTCCTACGGAGTTCTTTCGGGAGAAGACGTTGAAGAACTCAGTGATCATGATGACCGTGAACGGCAAATCGATGCTCGTCGCTTGTTGGTCGACCGTCAGGTTGCTATGGCGCTTAACTCTCCTCACATTGAACGTGCACTTGGTGTCAACCGCTATCAAGCCATGCAGCATGCAGCGATGTCTCATTACCTTGAGCGTATGGGTGATCACGCTTACCGATTTGCCAAATTGGTCTTTGAAACCAGCGGCGAAGTTTCGGTCTCCCTTGATACACTACCAATGACCTCGATCCCTGTATGGCTCTCTGCTTTGCGTTCAATTATTCGGAATACGTATTCCAAGGAGATGTCGGTTCTTGTTGACGAAAAGTTGCGTTTGAAAAATCAACTGTTGGATTTAGAGATGCATGAAGAAGAACTGATGTCGTCGAAAGACCGTGCGCAAAACGTACTCATTGAATTTAAGATCTCAGAAACCATACGAAGACTGTGCGGGTACAGCATCGATTTGACTGAGACACTCATCAACATGATGATGGCTGAGCGAACGAATTTAATGGAATCAAACGAAGGGGTGTTTTGATGGCGCCACCGATCCGGACAAATCTTGATGCTCGAATGGGTTTCATTCGCAATGCTTTGGAAGAATTCATCCGACCGGTCAAGCAAGCGTATACGATGGCAATCGATGGTTTAGCCATCAACACAGTAGTGGATTCCAAGGATGTCCAAAAGAAGAGGATGAAAGCACAACAACGAGCTGAAGATTTATCGCAGGAATTGCTCTTAGTCCTCACATTGAATCAGCCCCTGCTGCAAGACTTGCGAATCGTTGCGTGCTACCTTCGCGGAATTGATGTGATTGAACGACTTGCTCGCCATGCACGCGACATTGCAAACGCTCAGGATTCATTCAACGCATCCAGTGAAGGCTCAGAGATTCCGAAACACCTTGCAGAGTCACTGACTGAACTCGGACAGAAGGTTTTCGCCCTTCTCGAACAACTGGAGGTTTGTCTTGTCCAGCAAACCGAGTTGCCTGGTGACCTCAAAGATCAATGGTTGTCCATACAGTCTTTGTTTGAAGAAATTTCATTATCCATTCTTGAAGAACAGAAATCAAACGTAGCAGGCCGTGAAGGACGCCTGAACCTCAATCTCATCGCTCGGAGGTTCGAACGCTCTGCTTACAATTTGATGAGACTTGCAGACCTTTGGCATCATGCCTTAGAGAACGAATGGATTCACCTTGAAAGTATTGAATAACTACTTTCTCAGCGCCCGGAGTTTTTCGAACATTGCACTTCTCAGTGGATCGTTTTGTTGCTGATCAGGCTTCTCCATTCTTCGCTGGAAGAGTTCCTTTTCCCATACGAAAACTTGCCCATTCTCGCACCCTGCTGCAATACGTTGCCCATTGAATGCCATATCATGGACGCGCTGGCCGTTGAGGGAAGCGATACGTTCACCATCAATGATTGAATGAACGATGACTTCACCTTGCGAACCGTTCCATCGAGCAACCCAACAGGATCCTTTTTCGCCGATGTCAAATCCGAATGATAGAGCAACAACTTCGTTTCCATTTGCTTTCCATTGAGCATCACCGTCGACAAATTCGATGTTTCCTTTGTCGTCCGCAACCACGTATCCATCGAGGTGTTTGATCACATTGCTGATGGCAGACTGCATCGAACTCACCAGTGTTCCGTCCATCGAACGAATCGAACCATCAGCCAATCCGAATACAGGATCCTCTCCACGTGTTGCACAGATAGTAGGGCTCTCCCAGTCTTTGTTTTGTTCGAGATTATCCCCGTTCGCATCGAGAATGAGATAGCCATTCAATGGACGACCCAAACCTGCGATTGCTCCATCGTTGTAAGGGTGAAGTGTCCACGGGCGCTCGTCCATTCGATGGGTTGCGAGGACATCTCCATTGAACGAAATGGACCAAATGGCGGATTCGATGAAATCGTTGTGTTCGATATCGTACACCGATGATGCAGCAAGCACGCACTCGCTTGTGGTCATGACTGCATCAGCTGATCCTTCCAATGCAACATCCCATTGAATCGCTCCAGTCGATGCTTGAAGACAGACGACGTGCAATCCAGACGTAGCGTAGATGGAACCATCTTTAATCACCATCGAGGAGATGCGGTTGGGCGTTTTCGCTTCCCAGATCAAATCGCCAGCCTCTGTCCAGTGCTTGATGGTGCCATCCCATCCGCCAACGAGGAGCGAATCGTCATCGAGCAGGACGGTGCAACTTACCGCCTCTCCCAACTCGCGAACCATCCACGTACAACTGGTCAGGTCCATGGCTTGCGATGCAATTCGCCTCATAAGGGCGTTTGGCTGTTTGCATCAAATGGACCTGTATTGAGGACCTTGTTTCGTTTCGGGATGGCAAAGGTGAGCAGGAAGGCAGTCAATCCAAGAATACACGCTGCGTAATAGTGACCCATACCAAAGAAGGCAAAGATGGTGCTCATTCGAAGGATGGCGACAGAACCCGTGCGTAGCGACCAGATAACAAACCCAACCGCAATGACAGCAACACCCATGAAGGCATATCCAATCATGATGTAAATGCCAGCAGCACTTGGATCCATACGTGGATTTTCTTTCTGTTCCAAATTTCGATCGATGAGTCGGCTTGTGCATGTTTCTTGTTCAAACGGGCACGGCTCGTCGGCAAATGCTTCCGCAGATGGGACGACGAAATCGAGTCGTGTAAATCCATACGGTTCAATGAGAGCTGGAGGCGACAGCAACAGCCGTTCAACGAGCGTGTCTGTGTAATTTCCACGCTCAACAGTGATGTCAATTCGGGCAAGACCTGGCTTGATGTACTCATACGAAAACGAACCATTTGCATCGGTTCGTGTGACACTCGAATTGAACCATCCAGGCTTCTCTTCCCACTCAAGAACAATCTCTGCGTCCTCAATTGGTTCGCCGTTGTGGCCGTACACCATGCCATCGAGCATGGCTGAATTTGGCGGAGCAGTTTGCGACAATTGATACACGAATTCATCGGGTTGAACCAATCCAGATTCTGGCGATGCGTAATCAAGACCGTTGAGGAAGCCGGATGCAGCAATGAACAAGACGAAAATGGCAATCGATTTTGTGATTGGATGCAACGTTGTATCGGGGATGGTGAAGGTTGCATTGGATGTCGCAAACATTGTCGAAGGTTCGGATTCAGGCAGGCCTTCGATGCCGACCCAATCCGAAACCTCCTCTTCGCTCATGATTTTCCCAACCGGTTGCTCTACTTGAGTTCAATGCGTTGACCATAATTCGATTTGAGAATCGCAATGGTTTCATCGGATGCACTGATGCGAACCTCAATTCCATTCTCGTTTTTCTCATGTTCGTGGACGTAAACTGCATCGAAGATGCGAGAGAGAATCGCTTCCGATGCTATTTGATTCGGCTCAGGATTGTGAATAAAGAGCGTTCGTTTTGGTCCGAACAGCGTATTGAGAACAACGGATTGCAACGCTTCGATTCCTTCTCCAGAATGAGAAGAAATGAACAGTGGGTTTGAGAATCCATGCTCAGAGATCATCGCTTGCTTGGATTCCATTGTTTCCGAATCCACCGTGTCTCGTTTTGTCAGAACGAGTTGAATGCGCTCCATGATTGAGGTTTCATCAACCTCCAATGCACGTTCAGTCAATTCACGGATGGATGTTAGAAGTTTCCTTTCCATTTCATCGATTGGGTCCCCAGCATCAACAAGAAGAAGCAGAAGGTCGCATTCAATCGCTTCTGCAAGTGTTGCTCTGAACGCTTCCAGTGTTGCGTTTGGTAAGCCATCGATGAATCCAATTGTATCTGCAAGGAGAACACGCGGGCTTGACTCAAGCCGTCCTAGCGTCGACTCAAGCGTTGAAAACAACCGATCTTCAACAAGAACTTCTTTGCCAGATAAACACCGGAAAAGACTGGATTTTCCAGCGTTTGTATAACCTGCAAGACCCACGGTCTTGGCATGTTCTTTTCGCTGCCTCCTCCGTTCTGCGGCCGATTTGACCTGCTTTCGCTGGCGTTTACGCAAGGCTGCTAATTCACGATTCACGTTAGTAAGGACAGAACCTGCTGCAGTCTGCCCAGCACCACCATACCCGGCTCGTTCACCGGTCGTCTGTTGTTTCACGACTTCTCTGAGGACCGTTCGGTCCGATTGCAAGCGGGCGATACGTACCTGCGTTCGGGCTTCAACACTCGAAGCATGTGCAGTGAAAAGAGCGAGAAGAAGCCGTACACGATCCCATACTTCGATACCAACCGCATCGTTCACACCAACGAGTTGACGCGGTGTTGCATTGGTATGGAGCAAGAGCAAATCGACACCGTTCCATGGATGTCCGTGCGAGGTTGAACGAAGTTCTTCAGTCACATCCTGAAGTTTGCCTTGACCCAAGAACCATTTCGCATCACTTCGTCCTCGCTGGTCGACTCTGTCAACGATGTTGATGCCCATTGTTTTCGCAAGTGCAATGAATTCGTCACAATTCTCGTTGTTCCGAACAAGCAAGAGCGCCTTGCGACCTTGATGGTCGGATTGCGCTTCATCCGTGACCAAACCTCCCGCACCAGCGAGGAGGTCTGCCTTCGAATCCGCCATGTCCTTCGCTCGATAGGCACGCATTTGATTTCATGCATTATCCTCATATGGGTACGCATGAAGGCAAGTCCATGTCGTCCGAGCACCATGTTGTCATCTCTTGGTCTGGCAGTGCGGCGGATTCGAAACCAATGATTGAACTTCTTGAGCAGGCCGGTTACGCCTATTCAGTCAAGAACGAAGATTTGACACATTTGGAAATTATCGTTGAATCAGAGAGCATGCGTGAACTACGTGATGCAGTCGATGAACTGCTTGTTCAATTGTCATCACTGGAAGATTGACGTTCCATCAATTTCGACATAGCATTTGGATCGTGATTCTTTTCGAAGTAATCTGTAGCAACAAGGTCGCCTAATCGTTTTACACCTGCTTCAATCAAATCTGGATCGTTTCGTTCAGCTTCTTCCCAACGTTGTTGAGCATGTTCAGCATAACGTTGATCTGCTTCAGCCTTCACTTGTTGGGCGACGGTCAAATCGTCCTCAAGCCCATGGTACTCTTCGCGATCTTTGGCTTGCGTAATGTCACGGTTCGAATCCAAATCGGATTCAAGAATCCCTGGAGTGAAACCTCGCTCATCTTTTCCTCGTGTCATCAGTGGGTTCGATCGTTCTTTCTTCATCTGCAATTCCCATTGTTGCATAACAAACGCTGGGGTAAGTTGCGAACCGAGATCTTCGATATCGATGTGCAAATCGCTCAACATTTCTTCAATCCAGAGATCCGTGGCTTTGCGGAGTCTGAAAAAATCCGCAAAAGAGATCATTTGCCCAATTAGAAAACAAACTGCAGCAACGAACCATGATGCAGTCAAAAGATAGGCTATTCCAGCGCCAACGCATCCAAGAACAAGGACAGAAACCATCCATCGTTTTCGCAGTTCTTGGTACGAGTGGATTCCACGAGGAATGGTGCCCATGCTCATCCCTCGTTCCGCTTAGCAAGTTCCCTCAATTTGGTCATGGAGACTTCATCGTCCAGTGCTTCCATCTTCCACCCAAGTTTCTCCATGTTGCTTGCAATCATGGCATCAGCAGCAACGGTCATGCGCTCGTGCGTCATTTGCAAGAGCAGGGCGATGAGCAATCCTCCGGCAACTGCATAGTGCCAAATCGTCAGGTACGCAATGATGAGGAGAAAGACAGTTGCAACGGCTGCTCCCAGGATTGTTCTGGATTTCAATCGAGCCTTGGAATCGATGGCATCGAGGATGGCAACAGCATGTTCTCGCTTGGTCGCCATGCACAATCCAAGGAATCCAAGGTTCTCAACATACCGCTAGTCAAACAATTCAGCGATGAATTCGTCACTCATTCTTCGGTACTGTCTTCGCATACGCTCTTCTTCCCGATTCTGAACAAGAACACTGTCGGTCATGGTCACGTGTTGACGGGGTTCAGAAGCAAGTTGTGTAAGCAATTCAGCAAGATTCTGTTGAATGGAAGCGGTCTGTTCGGTTTGAAGTGCAAGAAGTCGTTCCATTGCAACAAACATCCGATCTTGACGACTGGTTCGATCTTCCAGTGCGGACGATTGAGCGTTCATCGCCTCTTCCTGGCGCTTGAGCAATTCTCGAGCAGCTGGTGTACCAATGATATCTCTGCGATGGAGTTCAGCCTGAACATTCGACAGCGATTCCTGAAGTTGGTGAATGTTGTGGGCAGAGAGATTCAATTGTTGACGAAGTTGCATCCGTTCTCGTTGCAATCCTTTTCGCTCAGCACGATGGATCGTCGCCTCACAAACAAAGACACTGACAATACCCGCCAAGATAGCAACTTCAGGATGCGCTAAGCGCCATGTCACAAAACTCGCCCATACCATCCAGCCACAGAACATACTCGCTAAGATTCTCATACTGAGAATATCCGTCGGGACTCTAATAAGACACCATTGGGATGTCCATTGGAGCCCATGTTTGAGCAGTGGGTACGCACGAATAGGACCGACTGTAATCCCTTGCATTCGTCAAATTTGTTTCCATGGGCTTTTCGTACAAACCCTTGTGGATATGCATAAACTACACCTTCACTACTCAATGAGATTTCAATCACATTCGTTTGACCGTTTGAGTTTTGCAGATGAATTCCTAAGTTGATATGATCATCCTGTTGTCGGAGAAAGTGATAAAGAAGGATTGCTGTTCGTTCTAGCATGAAACAATTCATCGTCATACTTTTCCTAATGTCTGCCTCACTGAGCGGATGCTTAGGAACAGACGAGTCAGCTAACGAATCCGCGTTCGAAGGACATTACCATGGCTATGATTTTTCATTCGGTCTTGATTTTGATGAAGGAACTGGTGAGTACATCGTCTATCCTCGTTACATCACTTGTCCCGAAGACCTTGAGGCTGAATATCAATCGATGATGTCCGAAGTGGAAACAGATATCCATCCCTTGGGTTCTGTGTTAATTGAGAACGACTGTATTTATCTAAATTATAGGCCATCAATGTATGGTTTTGTTTGGAATTATTCCTCATCAGATTACATTATTTCAGAGGGCGGTCAACTATTAGAAATCACATTCTCTAATCCAGAATCCATAGCAGAAACATTGGTCGTGGGGACGAATGGTGCTTTCTTCGCTCCCACTTCCTCCCCAAGTCCTGTCTGTTTGTTTGCGGGAGGTACTGTCCCCGGCACTCCACTAGGTGGGGATGATATGTACGCGATGGATGAAGAAGAACTCAATGCTGCGATTGAATCTCACCTGTCGGTTTTCACTAATTCATCCATCATGAATGACCCTCGTGCTAGTTCATGTGTAACATCCCAACTCGGTATTCAGGGATGGCTGGAATCTTGGAACGAAGACAACACCGACGGCGATCTTGCCCTCTATACATTTGATGCAAGCGACAGTCAAGGTACACCATCCAACGGCACAAATGATAGCCTTGTGATGGTAACCATGACCCAAGGTAGCGACATCAACTGGGCTTCAGTAAGCATACAGGTCAGCGTGGACGCCTCCGCCCCATTTTCCTGCGATAATCCTGGGCAAAGTGGTGGTGAATGCCAACTTGTGGAATTTGGTAATACTGATGACCAAGTATGGAGCGTTGGTGATGGTATAACCTTGCACGAAAATGGTCTCGACCTTTGTTCTGACGTGTGCAGCCTTGACATCAAAATTCTAGACACACGTGAAGGAAAGCTCATCTACGAATTCACGGGTGTTACCGCTGAATAACGCTTCAAGGATGTAAGTTCATGATAGCCATCGGAAACATGATTGTCATCAACGATTGCAGATCCTTCAGGCGTTCAATTCCAATGTTTTAGGCCATGTACAAGGGGCCCCCTTGCGCTCATATAGGAGCACGTCGGTAGCGATTGATTCGCCCCACTGCGAGCCCTCTGAAGAGGTCAAAACGAATCAGTGGGTTTGTGCAAACGCCCCTAGATTCGTTAGAATAAACACTGAATCAATGATTACATCCTTATCATTCAATGACGTCGGCTGAATTATTAAATCCTAATGCAGCAGAGCATCCCGACATGGAAGGTGACTCACAGATGCTACAAGATTTCTACATTATTTCCAAAGAGCCAGATACTGGTCCTGTCGTGGTTGGGCTGGTCCTCATGGGAGGGTTTTCTGCACTCTCTTTGTTTATTGCATTGGTTCCCATTCTCCAAATATTATTGGAAGGTTTCTCGATGGTGTTTGTGTTTAGCATCCCATTTCTTGTCATTCCGTTTTTCTTATTCCGATATGTCATACGCAAATATTCAACCTTACGACTTCAAGTCAACCACAATGAAGATTCAATTTATGCTGAAAGAGCATTCCAAAACAAGGTTTGGAAGAGAATTCGTAAACCAATTTCCGAGGCACAAATACTGGCTTATCATTACTACATAATCACCAGATCAGATGAAGTTGAACAATCCATTCACGGATATTCACCGATCAGTAATGTAGGGCCAGCGATTGGTCATAAAACCGTGACTGAACATAGTGATGGCATCCACCATAAGTATCACATTCACGGTTTCAGCGCAGAAGATGGAAATTGGGAATTAGATATCTCAAAACTGATGGAAGGAACGGGCCATAACATGGCCAAACAGATTGCTCGTTCTATTGGCATCGAATTTCAAGATAATGGGGAAATTGTCCCAAAAGGACTGGTTATTGGATAGCGATGACGAGTTTGCAACAGAATCAAAGCGGGCCCTCTGATTGAATGGTAAGGCAGAGGGTAGGCTATGACTAAGCCCACTGCGAGCCCATTGATGAGGCTTAAACGAATCAGTGGGTTTGTGCATTAACCCTCTGAAAAGGTGAATAACAGAGCGAATCAAGGGTTGATTCGTTTTAGTCAAGGGTACAGAGGAAAACGCTCAAACCGTTTCTCGCCAACGAAGCATCCATGGCAGAGCCGTTTTGGAGCCAACCCGAGGCTGTCAACGAGGAAGTTCCCGTTAAGCCTGACATGTCCGTGCCGTCAGTGCCTCAGACAACCGTAGGGGTCGGTGAACAGGTCATTGAAAGTGATCCTACAGCGCTTTTCATTGGTCTTGGCCTCCTATCCATTTGTTTGGTTTTCTTGGTCATTGACGCCCTCAGGGGTTCGCCTGAATCAAGCAGTCAAGTGGCTGGTCTTGGCTTTTTGGTCTTCCTATTTTCCATCGTCGTCTCCATTAAGGGGTTTTTGGACCGCAACAAGGTCATGGTCGTGTCGTGGGATGCCGTCTCGCACCACCTAAACGTGGCCTTTGCCTCTCGAAAGTTGGACAGGAGGAAGACCTTCTTTGCCTTCGACATGCAGCGCGGCGACGACCACCGGTTTAGAAAGTACACCGATGAAGGCCATGGTGATGATGGCACAAGCACTACCTCGTACTGGTTCGAAGTCTATCGTCGCGACGGGACGCTTGTGGTTGAAACACCCACTTTTTCATATCATTATTGGCAAAAGCTCCGCCCAATACTCCTCGAACTACAAGGAAAGGTGAATGCCTCTGCAAAGCCGAAGGAAGTCGATTCCGTTCAAGTATCGTCTTGACAGGCCCTAAATCGAATCACCGCCGTTCGCTTGGCAAATGTGACCCTCAACGGACAAGGCATCTGAGAGGAATCCGTCATCACCTAAGCAGAGGGTACCCTTGCAATAGGCGTATCATCAAAGGGTATACAGAGGGGATTAAGGAGATTCAAACTATTTTTACAACGCATTTACCTTTTGCACGACCAGAGAAAGAACGATTGAATGCTCCTTGCCAACCGTCTTTGTCATCTTCAGAATGGAAATCCCAAACACCATCGAGAACTGGTTTGATTGCACCACTTTCGAGATGTTTTGCTAGCGTTGAAAGGTCTTCTTGACTTGGTGAAAGGAAAAGGTAATTCCAGTCCGCATTATTGGATTTAGCAGCTTTGTACTCTTTCCGCTTCACTCTTCGCTTGACGAACAGTTTGAGAATCCAGGCTGTCCCACCTATGCGGCGTAGTTCCTCTAGAGTCGCCATACCTGCAATGGTTACTATGCGACCCCCATCTTTGACAACTTCAGACATCTGAAGGCTCTCACCAGTCGTATCAAAACAGACGTCAAATTTCTCTGCGTCCTTTCCACCATAGATTTCCTTGAATCTTGCTGATTTGTAATCAATGACAACGTCGGCTCCGAGGCTTTTGCACAACCGTTCCTTTTCCCCCTTAGAAGCAGTGGTCACCACAAGACCAGCCTTGAACACATGCTTTGCCAATTGAATAGCAATTGTACCAACGCCACCGGCTCCCCCTGTAATGAGGATCGAATCTCCTTCTTTGAGACCAGATGCTTTGAGCACCTGAAGAGCAGTCATGCCAACGAGCGGTAT
>JBMYNT010000050.1:0-12217 GCA_049598575.1 Candidatus Poseidoniaceae archaeon
TGGACGTTTTCTGCAAATAGTCTGCGGACTTGTCTCAGAAACACATCCGTATCGTCCATGGCAACGGGTATCGATCGACCATGCGTGTGTGTTTCGAAGCCAGTGTATCGAATTTTGACTTCTGCAAGTCGACCCGCTATTCCCTCAGATCGAGCCTTTTCCAACACAGACTGCGTCAATTGTTCAAGAAGACCGAGCACATGCTCATGATCACTTTGATCGTTGGAAAATGTTCGCTCTTTTCCAATTGAGCGACGAGATCTCAGCGGACTGACGTCGTTGGATGTCAAACCCTCAACCACCCTCAACAACCAAGAAGCAAATCGACGAGAGGTCATACGGGCAAGAGCGAGCTCACCCAATTCAACCGCCTCGTCCATGGTTGTCACACCCCATTCTGAAAGAACATTGGCAGTCTTCGGACCAATGCCTGGTACTTCCCTTACAGATCGGGCCACGAAGAACTCTGAAATCTCATCGGGTAGAACTCTATGAATGCCGTTTGGTTTGTTCACTTCGGAAGACATCTTTGCGATGATTCGTGTTGGTCCAATTCCGAAAGAAGCGGTCAGACCTACCTTCGTATGTATCGCACGTTGCAGTCTTCGTGCAAGTGCCATCGCTTCATCCCAATCGTGCTTGACAATCTCACTAACATCGAGATAAGCTTCATCGATGCTCGCCTGTTCGAATTTGTCCGAATCTTGCCTCAGAATCCTCATGACGCGTCGTGAAGCCATCGAATACAATGATCGAGTACCCCGAATGTACCGTGCAGGACCGAAAGGGTGACCTGGACATCTCCGCCATGCTTCAGAAATTGGCATCGCAGACCGAACACCGTATTCTCTTGCAGCATAGTTGCAAGTCGAGACAATGCCTCGGCCACGTCCTTGCATCGGATCCGATCCAATGATTAACGGTTCATCCTCAGGAAAGCCATGGTGAAGAATTTCGACCGATGCGAAAAATGCATCGAGGTCGCAATGAATGATGATTCGCTCTTCACGCACACATCGATACACTTGTCGGCAGTGTTTGAAATTCATCCTTCACTTTTCCATTACCCTCTACAAAAACACTGAGGTTTGATTTCAGTGATTGGCAATACTTGGTGAGACAATGCATCCAGTGGAACGACAACGTGGCGAGTTACGCATTCCTTCAACAGGCATCACCCTGCTCGAGGGACCAGGATACTTTGGAAAAGACGGACGATTACTGGCCCAACATTGGACGAGCATTCTTCTTTCGAGAGGACATGCTGTGCATTGGATTGATGGAGGTCATCGATTTGATCCAAGCGGTTTTTTCCCATCAATGCGTTCACTTCATTGTCCTATCGAAGACGGTTTACGTCGATTGTACATTGGACGAGGATTCACCTTACATCAACTCCATGCACTGATTCAAAGAGTTCGCCATGAGGTTGCATTAACCCAGGCATCGATGATTGTTGTCGATGGTATGCTTGCGATGTTTCTTGATGAACAAATCAAACGATTTGAAGCACGTTCCATTCTACGCCATTGCATGGCTTCGCTCGAAGAAGTGGGCCGAAACTGTCCAATTGTTCTCCTTGATGGAAAGACGATGTCGCCCTTGCATCAACAACTCAAGCATACGATGCGCCCTTATGTTCGTCATCGATTGAAAGGAGCATGGGACGACCGGGAGAAAACAACACTTCGGCTCTCAAGTTCCACGGGCGTTTACCAAGTGATCATGAAACAACCAAGCCATCCGATAGCTCAACAACAATTGAACCATTTTACATCCAGTGTTCCAACCGAACAACTGGGGGCTCAAGCAGTTGCTCTTCTGACCAACCAAACGGAGCGAGAACCGACCATATTGCCCGCACAGCAAGTCGACGGTAGTAATCAACATCGATGCGCCGAAGTGGACCATCCAGATGTTCACATTCCCGTGCAAGAACAACACGTTGTAACGGATTGATGGCATCTTTCGTGCAAACAACAAAACGTACCTTCGAAGCCAATTCCAAAGGATAACCGAGCGACTCTGAGCGCTGATAGGCCAACATGGCTACAGTTTGTGAGGAATTTGTAGAAGGCCTTCGAGAAATTCGTTGAGCAATGAGCAAATCCTTTGCACGTACCCGGTGGTGTTCAAGACGCTGCACTTCGTCGAGGAGAAGTCGCTGAATTTGGCACTGCACACGATAACTTGGAATGTCATCGACCAAGTCATCGGCATCCGCCAGCATTTCCAATGCTCGTGTTTGCAGTTGAGCAACCCAAGGACACGTCGAATGCTGCCGCAACTCAAGCCCTCGAATCTTCATTCCTTTCTCGCCATACGCCCAATACTTCGTCAGTGAACCACCACTGTGCATCCGACTTGGAAGAAAGGCAATGCAACGGTACGTTGCTTCGTATTCAAGAGGAATGCCCGTCATTTTGTGCACATGGTTCGAGAGTTCCATCGCAGATTGATGCTGCTCTTCGAGAGAACGGTCCTCTCGATCACGGATCCAGATGGAATCGACAATGGCATGCAACACCTCCCAGCCACGTTCTTGAGCACATTCGATGGTCTGCAAGAGAAGTTCACGAGCCCAAGCACATATGGCTTCATGTGCTTCAATACGACCAAAACGAGCGTTTCGATATCCTGTGTAACCAAAACACGTGACTAGAAGCCATTTGAGAGCATTCTGTTGACGATCGGCTGCATCACCCTTAACGACAATTTGCTGCTTAAGCTGGCGACGTCGTTCGATAAGAGGAGCAACGACTCGACCGAGAAAACCGTGCCGGCGGCCACATGTATGCGTCATCAATTCAGGGACCTGAAACGCATTTGAACAGTGCTGAGGGAATGCAAGACTTGCTGATTTCCACTTCTGCTGTTGCAATTGAAACCGCTTTTTGGCTTCATCCGGGTGAAGAGGTAGTGGCGTAGTGTTCTTCGCCGGTTGACAACAACTGCAATTCAAGGTCTCAGGAGAGATGTTACGTGTTGCGATGATGCTTGGAAAGAGACTTGCAAAATCGAGTTCGATAACGTTGGCATAGACACCAGGTCGGCTGTCCAAGTAGAGCCCTCCTCGGTCGGATTGCAACAAATCCCATGCCGACTTGGTGTCTTCAGGACGCGTCTTTTTCCACGGAACAAGCACACCATCTTCCATCGCTACTCGATACTGTATCGCACTGATCACCGAACCTGGAGATTTCCTTGATGCATCACTGATTCGTGTTGCGGAAACACGCGCAAGTTCGTACAGACCATCAAGCCCCCCTTCTCGAAACATGAAACTCGACGATAGATCGATATGAATACGGCCTTCGAGCGGGAACTGAGGGTCGCTTCGCAACACCTGCCCATAGGACGAAAGAATCCTCGTTTGACCAATCTGTCTCAGAGGGGTTTGGTTTCGTCCAAGACAGAGGGCTGTATGTTTGGCTTCAACGTAGCGCAATAGATGCGGAAATCCTTCGATGTTGCCACGCAACGACAGCACAAGATCAGGATCATATCTTCGAAACCACTGTTCCAATTGTTGGAGAGACGTGGGTTGTTGCAGTGAAAACTCAACTTGTGGACCAATGACCGTGCCAGACGTATCGCATGGTGTAACGAGAACACGTGTTGGCTGGCGACACAGCGTTTTCCCTTGACCAATCTGCTCGAGAACAACCTCAATTCTACAACAACGCCAGTCGCGTCGTTGAACGTCTCTTTCCAAGAGCGAGAGGTGGTTGTTTTCGAGGCACACAGGTGAACCAATGGTCAATCGCTTCGAGGTGAGATACTGCTGTTCAGCTCGAACATCTACAGAATAGAGGGTGTATCGAACATGCTCACCACGCGCATCGATGTGTTCGGCGAGAGAGCGTAATGTTGCACACGATTCCAGTGTAAGTGCAAGCATATGTTCCGTATCGAAGGAACCCAATTCGGGTCGTTTTCTCTCAAAGGCGTAACGTTGCAAACCGTATCGAATCCAAAGTTCTGGCTGTGACAACCATTCAACGAGATTCTCGAGATCTGATGAACTTCCGGCGACATGAAGTGTAGGATGCCACGGCTCACGAAATGAAACAGCAGAACCATCCTCAGTCACAATCCATACCAGCATTTCGAGTTGTGCTGAGCAAAGATGGGCGTCCAAAATCCAACCACTAGTGCTGGTCATGATCGTCTCCACCCAAAGACAAAATCTGTTGTTGAAGAGATGCAATACGTTGTTCAAGTGCTTGAATTCGTTCATGAGCGCCAAGAATCATCGACAAAAGCATCGGCCTCCACGCCTCATGTGCAGGAAGCATTCCGCCTGCTGCTCGGCGCATTCGAACATCGTGGAGCATCGCATCAAAACGACAGCGATCTTCATTCGATAGCGCACGCCGGTACGGTACGAGAATTTCGATCTCTTGTTCAACGCGTCCTCGCCAAGTCGGTACAGTTCGTCCCATAGTGTTGGAACGACGAACGCTAGGGAAGCGTTGTGCGAACCCCTTCTGAAAAGTGAAAATGGTCAGGAAAGATCGCTTCGATTGACAGTTGTTTCGGCCATGCCACCATCCAAAACAGTGAGGACAGCATCGACGATATCAAGCCCTACACGTCGTTGTGCTTCGATGGTAGCGGCACCGATATGAGGCGTGCCATGGAAATTCTGATGTTGAAGAAGAGGTGATGAAGGATCAACTGGCTCGTGTTCGAAGACATCAAGGGCCAAGGACGACAGTTGTCCAGATTCCAACGCTTCGAAAGCTGCATCTTCGTCAACGATACCTCCTCGTGCACAGTTGACAACGTGATTGCCACACTTGAGATTGAATGGATCGACACCTGGCATCATGCTGAGTCGCTTTTGATTGACAAGATGGTGTGTTTCCTCAGTCAAGTTACAGTGAATGGAGATGTGCGTGCATGTTTTGAAGAGATTGTCGACGTTCTTATGCATCGTCACACCTGCTTTCTTTGCAATAGCAAGTGGGAGATAGGGATCGTAAGAATGAACCTCCATTCCAAACGCTTGAGCAACATTGGCAACGCCTTGAGCAATTCGTCCGAAACCAACGAGGCCGAGCCTTTTTCCATAGAGTTCTGTTCCCTTTAGCTCTTTTTTGGCCCAACCACCGTCACGTAATGATCGATCCGCACGTGGGATGAATCGAAGCGAAGACAGCAAATGGCCAACGGTGAGTTCAACAACACTCTGGGTACTCGCACGAGGTGCGTTGACGACCGGTAGGCCTAGACGAGATGCTGCGTCAAGATCGATGTTGTCAACACCAACGCCTGCACGTGCAACCACCTTCAATCGAGGCTGACTTGCTTCCAACATTTCGTTCGTCAGTTTGGTTGCACTGCGAACAATGATCGCATCGAAATCTGCCAATGCTCCATCAACCAGTTGATCGTGTTCGATGAAATCCTGAACAACCTCGCAACCAGCACTTTCAAGTTTCTTAACGGCCTCTTGCGCCATACCGTCGGTAACGGCGACCCTTCGCATGATTGATGGTTATCGAAGAGGTGTTAGAACATTGGGTTCGCCTGGAATTTTTCACAATGGATTGATAGGAAGGTGAAAACTGGCATGGACCAGTGAGCCTATGGCAGCAGAGGTTGATCTCCAGTCACTTGTCTGGGCCTTAGGCATCCTCTCTGTGCCAGTTTTGACAGCGATTCCACTCCGCTTTATGTGGCAGTACTGGATTGGTGGAAGTCATGAAGAATCCGAATACAGAACAAACGTTCGACAAATCATTGATTCTGGAAGACAATTGGAAAGTTACAGGCATTCACTGAACGATGTTGCTCGAAGCTTGAGAATTACTCCATCACGACAACGATTGATCGAAGCAGATATATTGAATCCATTATCGATATCCCATTTCCTTATTCTTCCAGCGTTGATCATCTTTCCTCTTGCATTCATCGTAGCCCTCCCAGTCATGTTGGTTGGTCTCCCTGTGATTCTTTTGGTTGAATTTGTCCTGATTCGGCAACGCGTTTTAATTCGAATCATGAGCCTCGTCGAGCGTACAATGCATTGGCAAATCATCCACATCCCACAAGCTCACCGTGGCAATCCAGCACAGGAGCGGAATTACACTGAATTTTCACAGCACATCGAACACTTTCACAGAGTACCACGCGGCGTATTTTTGGGATTGTTCGCCTACTTGATTGTCCATTGGATCTTCAAGTTGGATAATTTTGGAACGGAAATCATACTCTCCTCCTTGTTGTACATCGCACTGCTAGCGCTGGTCGGCGTACTATCAACAGCGTTTGAGACGGACCTTGTCTTCGTAGATCCATCCAAAGGTCGGCTCATACCGATTGATCAGTGGGTAGAGTCGTTACTCAAACCCCTGGTCGGTGTTGGTTTGATCTTCCTTCTCGGCCGAGACTTGCTTGAGGAAGCCCGAGGCGGAAATGCTGCCTTGTTTGCTGCAACCTTCCTCGCTATCCTCTATGGAGCTGCCATCGTTGGTATTGCCTACCAATGGGGGTATTCAATATGGAGAGGACGACGAGTCCAACGATCGTTCGAGCAACAGGTCATCGAGGCACTTGACCCGCTTTCCTACGATTTGACACGGAGCAAAGGTCGTATCGAATTTATTGTTCGCAAACCAATGGCAGAGCGACTTCAGGAAATTGAAGAAATTCACACAGGTCAACTGACCTTTGAAGACCTGGAATCGATGCCACGGAGTGCTCCAAAAGAAGCACCGCAGAACCCTCTCTAATCTTCGATGAGTTCAGCATCTAAGGATGTAGAAACCAACATTTTCGGCCCATCGATTCGGCTCGATCGCACAAGATAGCCAATTCCTAGGGCGCTTAAGAGAACGAACAGGAAGAAGAAGCTTGCAGCCCCAAAGTAATCGGAAAACAAATCTCCGAGAGCGGAGAAGAAACCTCCGTCAACATCATCCGTGACAACTTCCTTTGGCTGAATCAATGCTGCAACGGCTTGTTGGTCGTAAACTGGTCGTGTGAAGGTGAGCATACCATCGTACTCAGAATCGTATGCATCCGAAGGAGCGGCAGGGTCGAGGTCTGAATAGAAATCAGGCCGTTGTTCAATGGAGATGTCAACAGGTTCGCTCAAATCCAATGTGAGTGTAACATCAACTGTGTACGGAATTCGAGATTCAAAGAACTCAGGATCGTTGAGGATACCTAGGAACGTGAATGCTTGACCGGTGACATCGAAATGTGCCCATGAATTCCAGTGCGAGGATTCAACATCGAGGTCGCAAATCCAAGCGTCCGATACACGTGTGCATGCTCCTTGTGCATCGTTGCTTCCATCCTCGCCAAGATCGATTTCAAGTTGCAAAGCACCGCCTTGAGCGGTATCCAAATCAAATTCTGTTGGTACAAACCGAGCCTCCATTTGGGATGTTCCATTTGGAATCCACACATAATGAGAATCTTCGGTGTAGTACACAGCACCAGTAGCACCATTGTTGAAATGATTCCAATCGCCTTTCCAACTGTGGCTGACTCGGTCGGTGTTGACAGGGATGGATGCTTCAACCATCATGGATTCGTATATGGCCCATGCGTCCCAAACTGTGTATTCTGGGTGATCAACAAAACCGTCGCCATCTTGGTCGCGCATGAGTTGAAGCGTTCGTGCCAATGCCATAGCAGCATCAACATCGGTCAACCCGTGACCAATTCTCCAATCATGGCATTCACCAGTAGCTGAGCGATAACATTCTTCGGGAATATCGTTGCATGAATCTTCGTCGTTACCATCTTCGCATGCATTCGCCATTCCTTCGTAGCGAGCCGTTAATTCGAGAATCAATTCGAGTTCGTGAACACGTGAATAGTTGGCAGTGTCCCAATCTTCGAATTGTCCGTATGCAGCAGTGCCTTCGCCGCCGACAAGGCTATCGCCTTCATCATGATCTTCTCGATGATAATCTGCGACTCCCAAAGATGGAGCGATATCGAGAATGACGCCAGCCATACCACCGACGTGAGGGGTTGCCATGGACGTACCTGAGATGGCCATGTAGTACAGGTCACCTTGCGTTCGAGTGCTTGCATCGATGGCGGTGCCACGAGGAGCTGTCGCCCAAATGTCACGTCCCGGAGCACCGACATCTGGCCAGGTATGTTGTTGGTTCATACAGCCTCTTGAAGAGAACGAAGTGACCTGTGTTCCGTCATGCGTTAGAGCTGCAACGGAGATTGCCGAAGGCGTATTTGCGTAGACGTTTGTTCGCAAATCTCCACCACATTCGCCTCCACCACCGGAACCACCGGAATTGGAAGCGGCGAAGATAACGGCAACACCATTTTCGAAGGTGAGTCTATCCGTGATTGTAGCGATAGCGCCGTTTGGATCGTAATCACCGTCTGTCCCCCATGAATTCGATACAACACGAATGTGATACGGGTTTTGCGATGGAATTGAATGCTCAAACGTCCACTCGAGACCTTGTTCTGCAGCAAAGATGGAAGCGCCATCGCCCGTACCTAATGCGACCATTTGTCCGCCCTTGGCAACACCTGCTCTTCGTCCTGCAGATGCATCACCGTTTCCTGCGATGGTTCCACCGACGTGTGTCCCGTGTCCAGAGGATGTGTCGGAGTTTCGGGTTTCTGTCCAAACGCCATTCCATTTTGCAGAGTAAATGACTTTCTCACCAGTCCAAGGTTCGAGGTAATCGAAGTCTGGGTGACCTGCATCGACACCAGTATCGAGGTCGACAACAGCGGTACCATCTCCATCCCACTCGGTAAAGGCATTGTCCGTTTCAAACTGTACATTTCCATTGACATCGATGATGGCTCGGTGCCATGCGTCTGTTGCCCGAACGACATGTGTTGTTTCGTGCATCATCAAGGAAGGGTCAGTCGGATCACCGCCCCAATCAGGAGGCAAATAGAAGAAATCCAATTCACGGTTCAGTTCAAGATATTCGACTCGTTCCCAGTTTGATAGTTTTCGAAGTACATCCGCAGGAGCTTCAATCAATCCACCATCAATCAATTTCGCTTCGTGAAGGTGCGTTGCTCCCACCTTGGAGAAGTACGCCAAATCAGCGTCGGTCACAGGCGAATGGAGTTGGAAGATGACCTCAAAGGATTCATCGACGTCTTGTGTCGATTGAAGGGCTGACTCAAGAGCTGCGTCCATTTTACGAACGTCACCGTATGGATTTGTACCTTGTACAAGAGGTGACGTCAATGAAAGAAGAAATACCAACTGAAGGAAAAAAACCAAGTGTATTTTCTTACGTTGCAATTTGGCCATATTCAACCGACGAGAAGTCACTTCAAATGTGTTTGCACTTACTGTGAAAGCCATGGAATCTCATCTGGAATCTCTGCGAATATGTTTGCTGGGAGGGCGGTTTTGATTTTCGATACAGAACCAAGTTTTTCTGCTGTTTGAGTTTGCCACTCCACAAATTCATCGAACGAACCCATGCTCAAGATTGGATTGTGCTCACGGTTCCATCCGAGTGTTTGCAACTCTGTCCCGGGTGGTTCATGGCCACTGCAAACGAGTACGTGATCAGGCAACACAGAAAGCGACTGTATCGAATTCCAGTGTTCGAGAAGACGACCACTGGGCAGGTCATCGCGCCCAACACCAGCATCACCATTGAACAAAAAGTCACCAGTGAAGATGTGGCCATCGATGCAAATGATCACAGAATCTTGCGTATGTCCTGGCACGTGCAGGAATGTGTATTCTACACCAGCGATAGTGATGGATGAAGCATCGTCGATGTAATCCGTTACGCCAAGAGAGGCCGTATCTTTCCACATGTAGAACGGAATACCTCGGTCCTTGGAGAGTGTAAAGCAAGCCGTGATGTGATCAGCATGCGTATGGGTTGCCATGCATGCGGCGAGAGTGAGACCTCGTTCTGCAAGCAGCGTTTCATAGTGATTGATGTAATCATACACAGGGTCGATTAGAACAGCTTTACCATTGTTCGCCACAAGATATGTACAGGCCCAGCCCTCTGGACGAATGTCTTCTACGTGCATGATTCAACGATGGCAAAGTCCTACTTCAATCCATTCCAACAAAGACGAGGCTTCATGAAGGGAGATGTCAAGCATAGACCATGCACCCGAGAACCGTCGTCTATCTCGAACACGACGGAAAACTTCTGCTCGTGGATGAGAACGGTGAAGGGCCAAAAGATTGCATCATGGGCCGGAACACAAACGAGGTTGTGCTTCGGTTCCCAACACCTGAGGAAGTTGAACATCATGGAATAGCTTGGACAGCAGGTCGTGAAACGGATCTTCGGTTTGGAAGCGAGACATACACAGTCCTCCATGGAGAACCTGAAATCGATTGGCCCGAACATTGGACCTGGAAAGACAAAGTCGTCTCCGACAACGCTGTTCACCCAGTAGCACGAGAAGCGGTCTACCGTTCCATCCATCGTCTCGTCTCCAAGGTCATGATTCGCAACGACAAGGACGAGATTCTCATGGCGAAGGTTGAGAGAGGGTTTTTCAAAGGATACTGGGGCTTGCCTGGAGGCTACATGAATCACAGTGAAGAGCCTGCAGAAGGATGCGTTCGAGAAACACAGGAAGAGTTAGGAATTCTCATTGAACTCGACAATCGTAAACCTGTGATCACGCAACGTTCGTTCTCCAGAGACGGTGTATCGTTTGTCAGTTTCACATATTGTGGGCGATGGAACGGATCGATTGATGAATTGAAATTGAAAGACGGTGAAATTGAGGCTGCTGCATGGTTCAGTTTGAATGATGCCATAGAAAACGCTGCCTCTGAATTTGACAGATTGGCACTGGAATCGCTTCAGGATTGAACGAGGTCTTTTGCGGCTTGCAATGCATCGTCTAGGCCGCTTGCATCCGAACCACCGCCTTGAGCCATGGTTGGACGACCACCACCGCCACCCTTGATGTTTGGAATAATGGAGCGAAGCAACTCAACTGCGTTGTAACGTTCTGCTGCAATCGTATTCTCTGTGCATGCAACCATGAGTTTACCGCCACCTTCCTTAGAACCCAACACTGCGAGTGTTGGAGTTGCAGCGTCACGTGTAAGTTCTTGCAACATTGAAGTCAACTGTTTCAAGTTGCCCTCAACTTCCATGATAACAACACGAACGCCGTCAATGGTCATTGAATCATCGCCACCGCCAGAGGTTCGAAGTCGAACGATTTCTGCCTCGAGTTGTTCAATACGCTTACGTTGTTCTTTCCACTCGGAGAAGAAACGTTCAGCCGTTTTAGGAAGATCTTCTGAAGAGACTGCAAATGTTTGCGATGTTGCTCGGAGCAATTCGTCTTGTTCACGAGCAAACTTGAGCGCGGACTCACCTGCTACGATGTGGAGACGCTCGACACCGTCTTGAACCGCAGTGGAGCGTACAACGCGAATCGAACCGATTTGACCAGGCTCGTCATGGTGTGTCCCACCACAAGCCTGTACATCGTGGTCAGAGATGCGGAGCACTCGAATTTCGTTGCCTTTTGGAGCACCTCCTTGATAGAGATCGAATCCATGTTTCTTGTCAGCTTCATGGCGAGGAAGAATGGTCTTCTCCGTGCGAGAAACCTGTCCTAGCACCTCGTTTGCAAGAATTTCAATGGCGTCCAAATCCTCACGATTCAGGCGCCGATAATGTGTGATGTCGAGACGAGCAAGTTCAGTTGATTTGTTCGCTCCTGCTTGGTAGATGTGAGGGCCTAGAATACGACGTGCAGCACCTCCCACGATGTGGACAGCTGTATGATGATCCATCAGTTGCTTCCGTCGACGCCAGTCAATTGTTCCGTGAACAAGGTCCCCGATTTCAAGAGGGCCATCACAGAGATGAAGGATCAGGTTCTCTTCCTTTTGCGTGTCCAAAACTTGACGTGAGGTCCCGTCTGTCGTTAGAGATCCATAATCCCCTTCTTGCCCACCGCCTTCTGGATAAAAACAGGTTTCAGAAAGAACAACTGCATGTGTCGCTCCCTCTGGACCAACCCCTTCGACAAGAGGAATGGAAGCCAACACGCTTGCATCGAAACTCCGTTGTTGGACATCGTTGTAGTACAATGGAACCGTTTCTGGAAGAACTGGTAGTTGTTCTACGAGGGAGGATTGTTGGCTTGTTGCGGCTGCGGCCTTTGCCATCTTTGCATGTCGCTCAGCCATTTCCGCAGAAAAACCTGTTCGAAGTCGCAAATGTGACCATCCACTTTTTCGAGCCAT